>CAZIDB010000015.1:0-1432 GCA_964537965.1 uncultured Melioribacter sp.
GCAAAATCCGGGCTGTTAGGCAAACTCATCAACTGCTCATACGTTTCACTGAATGAGTTCAGCTCAACATTAATATTCGGAGTTACAAGCAGTGGGCAAAATTCTTTTTCAGGATTCGACTGCTGAAATCCTTTAATGCCGGAAAGATCAACGGCTGAGTTCAAATCATCAATCCTTACAAACTTAGCTTTCTTCATCTGTTCCATCTGGTAAAGCATAAAGTTATAGCGGCATACTTCACTGTTGTGTTTATGTCCGGCAAAAATGTGATTGTACTTTTCGTACACAAGCTGCTGAACAAAATTTTTCTTTTCATTAACATCGCTTCTGAAAATTCTAACTTCCTGCAGCATTGTACGCATATCTTCTGCGGCTGCCTGCGGACCGGTAATTTCTTTTCCTTTTCTGCCCAGGTCAGTTGATAGAATTCCAAGTCTTACTTTTCTTCCGTTGCCCTTGCCGTCCTTTCCGCCAATTAAAATTTCCATCAAATGCTTTCTTGATTCAATCTGGTTTTCTTCCGCAAGGAACGGCTGACCGGCGGGTGTGCTTGCAAGTGAATTAAATATTGCGTTAAAAATTTCTTTATCAAGCAGCAGATCACCTTTCGTATCAATCATCCTCTTTGCATCGTTCGGATCGGGAACAGACGAAACAACAGAAGCAATAAAGCGATTCTTGATTATATCAAAGTTTACTTTGCTAATCTTGTAGGAAGTCTTTTTCAGCTTAAATTTCTTCCCGACAAAAATCTTATTAACCACATCTTCAATATCAATCTTGTCAATCATCTTGTAAGATGCGCTGAGGTAATATTTCTTTGTAAAGTCATCAAGGTCCCAGCCGATAACGTCATCAATATAATTGCCATGCTTATCCATCACCTCAACAATATTTTTATCGCCGGTATATCTTAACAGTGTTCTCTGCAGATGAGGATTATCCGAGCTTGTAGCTTTCTCTCTCCTTTCACCGTGAGAATCACGATACAGTAAAAAGTTTTCAGGATTCTGGTAGCGTGTAATTCCAGCTTCCGCACGCGCAAAGTTGCTTGCAGTTAACATTATATCAATCCTGAACGGCATTGAAATATCGCATAAGCCGCTTATTGTGCTTCTCCAGTTAAGATCATCAACATTGCTGTCTGCTGCCCCGGCAAAAAGTGAATAATAATATTTTATAAAGTCAGGATCGAAATCCGTTACTCTTGAAAAATCTCCCTGCTCTGTACCGATGCCGTAAAGATTTCCTTTCTCATCAGGAAAGATGTAGAACATATCTCCTGCAATAAGTTTAATTGAACGGATGCCTGGTAAATCTTTTCTTAACCATTTAAGCATCATTGCAGCAAGCATTTCGGATTTGCCAACGCCGCTGTCTCCGCTTATCTGAACAACAAAAATACTTCCGTCTTCTTCTTCAATTGCAAACA
>CAZIDB010000015.1:1532-32562 GCA_964537965.1 uncultured Melioribacter sp.
TCCTCAACACTTATTTCATCTGCCTGAAGAAGCCTGTAATTATCTGTGAGATATTTAATGTAGCACTTCTGGAAAACGAAAAGAACTTTTACAAGACCGTGCTTAATGATTTTGCACCGGTAATCATTTTCGTCCATGTTATCAATAAACTTCTCCATCCTCTTTCCAAAAAAGATTGAAGCCGGTTTAATATCCATACTCTTAATATATTCATGCGGTTCGGAATAATCTCTTTCTTCGTTACCATCATCAGGTCTGTCTGCTTTATGGAAAGGATAAATTCTTTTCTTTGCGTCTGTGGCAATTCTTGTTCTTGTCTGAACAGTCTGCTCAAGACCAATAACGCCGCATTTGGACATAACTTTGTTTATCCAACCAAGTGCGCCGTTATCGCCAACTTCATGTGTAAAATCTTTGTGGATTGTGATTCCGTGCTGAATCATCTCGTTGATGCTTGAATTTTGTTTCCGGAATATAGCTTCAACAAATTTTATTAACGTGTGATTATACTTTTCATAGTACTCAGTAGATTTTGTTTTATTCATAAGGAGAATGAAGAATAAAACAACTTCTCTCACTTCTTTATGAAGGGTTTCCTGTGTAATCTTTGTTTCTTTCGTCTTAAGAATATTTCCGGTTATTTCATTCAGTTCATCTTTAATAACCTGGAAAACAAATTCTTCCTTAAATAATTTCTCCTCGCCTTCATCAACTTTGTCTAACTTATTGTTAAGCAATTCAATCTTTGAGGAAAGATAATTTTTAAATGCATTGTCTCTTACAAGAAGATACAATCTTAAAAGCTGCTCTGTCTTTGATGCTTGCGAGTATACAAACTCATTTAAAGCTTCACCAACAAAGCCATACATTTTTGATTTGAGGTTCACGGGAAGGTTAGAAACAATTCCCGTTCTGAATTCATCAATGTAACTTGTAAGACTAATCTCATTAACTGATTTTCCAATTACCTCTTCAAATTTCTCTGCGGTCACAATTATAATTTCAGAAACAGAAGGTTCTATTCCTTCCTGTTCAAATGAAAGATTGAAATGCAGCAGCAGTTCTTCGATATATTTTTTAAGAATCCTGTTAGTGCCTTCAAGCTTTGCCTTATCTCCGGCAATATCATTTGAAGCGTTGAGAGCAAGAATCTTAACTTTAGCATCGGAGAATAAAATTTTCTCCATCTCAATCAGGATTTCAATCATTATATTTTTCTCATCCGGGTCATCAAGTACATAGCTGTTCGGCTGGAAATCCATTTTGTTGCTTATATACTTTAAGATTGTCGCTTTACCGTACTTTGCAACCACAGTATTGAAATCAAGATTTTTAATTGCCGGAATGTTTTTATAAATCTGTGGCAACAGGTTCTCATAAATTTTTGTGAACGCTTTACTCTGAATGAAACTCTTCAGGTCTGTACAGCTTCCAACGTTCTCATAAAATTCAAACACGGAATTGTTTGAACCGCGTATTGTATTAATTGTAATGCCGGAATCTTTCGGGAATGCATGATACAATGTTTGAATGTTACTGATAGTAAGACTGTTCTTGCGGACTTTGTTCAGCTTTTTAATAACATTAAAATCTTCAAGCACCTTTGCTATAAAATCTGCATCGGAAGTTGTTTTAAATATTTCATCAAGTATATCCTCCGAACGTTTATCCTTATTTACCGGGTTAGATTTTTCATCATAGAACAGCTTCCAGTACTTAAGCACAATGCGAAGCATGTTTCCAAATTCCTTCACAAAGATTTCATAACTCTGCTCCGAACCTTCAATATAATCTCCGAGAGAAAATCTTAAAAAGCCGGTCATATAAGGCAGAACAGAAATTCCTCTTTGTTCTGCAAGTTTCTTTGTAAACTTCTCAAGATCCTGGAAAGAGAAGAAATCCTTTAACAGAATATTAAAGAGATAAGAACCGTCCGATTCGAGCACTTCACAATAGCTGTCGGCATCTTCACTTTGAATAACTTCCTTAGCAAGATTTTTAATCATTGATAAGCGCTTGTTGCATTCGCTACGGAACAGTTTGTTCACCCTGAACTTATTAAGCTCTCTAACAATATGAGTCTGGTAATATTTATAAAACGGTTCACCTTTATATTTGAAATCATCTGGTAATCCAAGTACATCAAGTTTATCAAGCGAAACTAATTCATCAAGAAGGAAGATATGAACAGGACTTCCCTCGAAAGGTGAGAATCTTTTTATCGTGCTGTTCTTCTTTGTACCGGATTTTCTTTCCGTATAACTTATATTCTCAGCCGTAATATAATTTTCAATCAGCGCTTTAATTTTATAACGTGAAGCATCCTTTGGAAGCTCGGATTCCATATTGTCTTTTATCTTCTTGGAAATCTGTGCGGCTTCAATTGTATTAACAAGCATAAACAATGAATTTGTATTCCCGGTCTCAACACTGTTCTGCTTCTTTGCAAATTCAATTACATCTTTTCTTGCAGGAGTTGTAACTAAAGAACCAAGCCTGCTTCCGGTAGCACCAAGATTTTTTGTTGTAGACAACGATGAAACAATACTTATGTTCGGCAGTGATGTAATGTTGTTCATTACATAGCGGGAAATTGTACGCCACTTAGGTTCGTCAGGATCATCTATTTTAATTGAGTCGCTGTAAGCTTCATCAAGCAGCAATGTAATTTTATTGTTGTTAAGGAATTTCAAAAATTTAATCAGCGCAGGATTATTAAAATCCGTATAGCCGGAAGGATTTGACGGATCATTAATAATTATTGTAAGGTTCTCGCAGAACCTGTCCCACAAGCTGCCTGTATCATCAAACAACTGGAACGTTCCTTTCATTCTGTTCAGCCGATGATGAAGACGTTCGAAGTCAATTCTTTTATCTTCAGTCAGTCCAACTTCAAGGTCAAAAGGATTTATATCAAACCTGTCTACAGGGAATAAATCCTTGTATTCCCAGGAAGCGTCGGTATTAAAAAGGATATAGGGTTTAAGCACTGCGTCAAAAAGAATATCACGGATGATCATCTGAACATCATCATGAATTGAAGTAATATCAAGGTTTGCAAGGTTACTTATAAATTCTTTGATTACTTTCTGCTCTTCCGGAGATTTCTTCTTGTACTCTTCATTTATCCCGATATCAATAAGGAAGTTAGTAAAACGTCCCTTGTTGTTGGATTCATTTTCAACTTTTGTTATATATGCTTTATACTTCTCAAGAAATAAGTTGATGCCGAAATTTTTATGGTAATGATTTCTTAACGTTCTCTCATACGTATTAGGAATGATATCGATAATTGTCTTGCAGCGTTCAACAATTTTGTTTTCAACGGTTTTAAGTTTTCTCTGCAGGAGATATTCGCCGTATGTACGTAATTGTCCTCTGCCTCCGCCTTCAACAATTGTAGCAATATTAACCTGTTCAATGTTTGAATAGAAATAAGCTTTGGTTCTCGATTCAAATTCATGAATCAATTCCTTGTTCATCTTCTGCAGCTTTTCCGGCTTCTTGCAGTTCTGGATAAGAACAATGTAATCGTGAAGCTTTGTAATAGCGTACTTATCAATTATAATTTGTTTTGCGTAATCATTGAATTTGAATAAGGTTATATCTTTCTTAAGATTTTCAGTATCGCCAAGTTGCTCTTTTTTGAACT
Organism: uncultured Melioribacter sp.; assembly: GCA_964537965.1. Lineage (GTDB taxonomy): Bacteria > Bacteroidota > Ignavibacteria > Ignavibacteriales > SURF-24 > SURF-24. The sequence continues at coordinate 5,185 of CAZIDB010000015.1, forward strand.
CTGCAAGTTCATCCTCATAGTCGGTAATTTTCTTTTCTGCACAAACTCTGAACTTCTCAAGATTTTCGTCGTTCACCTTATCAAGAATTAAACGAAGGTTAAGCTGAGTATTTGCAAGTGCGCCAAGCTTTTTTGTATGAACTTTATTAAGCGTGTTTATAATCTTGTTATGAAATCCAAACACAAGCGACGTATTTGTACTGCGTGATTCGGGAGAATCATCAACAATTATAATCCTTGTAAGATACGGGAACCATCTTATATCATTAAAGATATTTTTACGCATGCTTTTTGCTTTAACAATAAAGATGCTTGTCATGTCGTTCTTTATACTCTCATAGAGAGAATCCGGATCAGTAAAATCATTTATTTTTACATCTTTATTATTAAAAATTTCCGATGCGAGTAAATCGATAACTGTGTTTGCCCCGCCGCCAACAACAGTGCGTATAAAACCGTTTAATCCTTTAAAGTTAACTGTAAGTTCTGTTCTTGAAAGAAAATCTTTTTTCTCTGCATTGGTTGTATAGTGAGTGCTCTGAATAACCATCTGCTCAAGGACATCCATGAAATAATTCCACTGAGCCTCCTCAATGTCACCGTTAACGCCAATTACATCTCTGAATTTGCGCAACTCTCTCACATCATCGCCTAAAGTTAGTTTATACATTAAATCAATCTGCGCTTCTGTTACCGGTGGTGTACCAACAGACAGATCATGCATTTTTAAAATATTCAATGCCTGAACTTTAGTATCATCATCCATAAGTTCGGTGTCAATTAAGGAAGTAAGAGCCTCGTTGAACTGAAGCCGCTTAGCAGAATACTGGAAAGCCTTTGAATCTTCATGCGGGAAAAGCATCAGGGAAACATCAACGTAACCCGGAATTAATTCTTTAAGCTCCAGTACATTCTTATTTATTTCCATAAGCTGGCGCGTCGGGTCATCCGGCTCTTCGCAGCAAAGTTTAACAAAGTTACGGAGGTTATCGGCAACATGTTTCGGCAGAAAATTTTCTACTCTTTCGCCAAGCGAGGCGTAAAGGTTAATAAAATCTTTAGCATCTGATGACAGACCGCTTATTGGTTTTCCCGGTAATTGCATAGTTTTTCTTTTCCGTTTTTTATAAAATCTAAATTACATCACAATTGCGATGATAAGTTCGCCAGTTGGTTAATTTACAGGTTAAACTTGGATTCCAGACGTATTAAATTCTAGATTCAATATAATAAAAAAAATTTTTTGATATGCAGTTTGCAGCTTAAGAGATGCAAAAAAGTTAGAATAATCCACTTTTCAATGGATATTGTTGAGGGTGAGTGAATAAAATTACGTCAACCATTTATGCAAAAATTAAACGTCTCCCTTCTTAATACATTTAATTATTTGAAAAGATTTTTGAAAGTAATTCTAAACATGCTTCTTTGAAAGGGGAACAGTAAAATAGAATTTGGAGCCTCTGTTTATTTCGCTCTCAACCCAGATTCTTCCGCCGTTTTTCTCAATAAATTCTTTACATATAATTAAACCAAGTCCGGAGCCATGTTCTTTATTTGTGCCCATTGTACTCTGCTTAAATTCAATATGAAATAATCTATCGAGACTTTCTTTTGGAATACCGACACCAGAATCATGAATAAGAATAACAACTTCATCTTCTCTCTTCTCTGTAGAAATTATTATTTGGCCATGAGCAATAGTAAACTTGATTGCATTTGATAACAGGTTGCGGAGTGTTGTGTCGAACAGGTTTTTATCGGCGTTAATTAAAACCGTTTCTTCCTTTTTAAATGTGATTGAAATATCCTTCATCTTACCGGACTTCTGAGCAATTTTCAGATTTTCATCAATAGCTTCATAAAGATCAAAATCTACTTTATTAATCTCAATCCTGTTGGTTTGTGTTTTTGCCCATTCCAATAAATTTTCCAGCAGTAGATAAGTATCCTTAGATGATTCCTCAATCTGTCCAAGACTTTTCTTCTTGTCTTCTTCACTAAAATCATTAAAATTTTCCCTGAGAAGCTTCGTAATACTTATAAGAGCCATAAAAGGATTCCTTAGGTCATGAGCAATTATCGAGAAGAATTTATCTTTTGATTCATTTGCTTGTTTTAATTTTTCCTCATTTTCACGAAGCTGTTTAGTCCGCATTTCTACTTTCTCTTCAAGAATTTTTTGCAGTCTTCTCATATGCCGTGTTCTGTAACTGTAAATTGAAATTGCTAACAGAACTATCAGTATAAATATTGCAATATTGAACCAGCCGGTTCTGTAAAAAGGAGGATGAACAACAATTCTGATCATTGTAACTTCTGATGACCAGACATTTTCACTATTTGAACCTAAGACTTTAAAGATATATGTTCCCTCAGAAAGATTTGTATAACGAATTGACCTTTTATTACCACTCTCAATCCAGTTCTCGTCAAATCCGTCAAGCATATATTTATAATTATTTTTTTCCGGGATATAAAAGTCGAGTGAGAAGAATTCAATGTTCAGAATTTTCTGACCCGGGTAAATATGGTATTCCGGCACATCATCTTCTCCCGCAGAGCTATTCATTAATAAATTAACAGTTCCTTCTTCTTCTAATACTTCAAGCTTAGAGATGATTACCTTCGGTTTGTAGGAATATATTTCCATTTTATCAGGATAAAAAGAGGTTACCCCATTAACTCCCCCGAATAAAAATTCTCCTGATGCTGATTTGAAACCTGATCCTATATAGTGGAAATTATCCTGCAATCCATCCAGTTTATCATAATTGTTAACGGTTTTAGTTAAAGGATTGAAGTGACAAATTCCTTTATTTGTGCTTAACCAAAGATGCCCGTCATTATCTTCAAGAATAGAATAAATTACATTGTTGGGTAATCCATCTTCAATAGTGAAGTGTTTATACTCATTATTTTTTTTATTAAAGCTGTATAAACCAAGAGAACTTCCGATCCATATTATTCCATCACCCGCTTCAACCAGGGCATAAATTTGTATCCGTTTTAAAGTATATCCATCTTTCAGTTCTGCACCAACCTGTTCAATCTTTCCCGTATTCAGGTTGAACGAATTCAATCCGTTTGTAGTGCCGATCCATAAAATATTTTCCGAATCCATCATAAGTACAAGAACTTCATTGCTTGCAAGAGAATTGCCTGATGAGATATCTGCATTATAATTTAACCATGAGCCATCGTTAGAATTATATTTAACAATACCTCCGCCATAAGTCCCCACCCAGATAATGCTGTCTTTAATCTCAAGGCACCTTAAGTCGTTAATGGATTTTTCATTTAAAGATTTCCCTCTAAACACAATATCTTTCACTTTACCGGACGATGGATTGAGTTTATTCAGACCATTGTTTGTTGCAATCCATATATTTCCGTAGCTGTCCTCTTTTATAGATGCTATTCTGTCATCGAGAAGTGAATTTTCATTATTTCCTTTTTTATAAAAAGTAACTTTATTTCTTGTCGCATTTATTTTATTTAATCCGAAGAAATTTGTCCCTAACCACATATTACCATTTTTATCAATTAAAGCTGTACGCACACCTTTACCGCTGAGTTTCAGATCTTGCCATGATTCATCATTATATATCTTGAAGCGAGATGGTTTTAACAAAGTAGTATTAATTCCATCGTTTCTTGTTCCTATCCAGTACAAACCGGTTTTGTCTCTTGAAATACAACGGATATCATTCCCTGAAATGCTGCGGGGATTATTGTTGTAAGAAAAGCGGCTGAATTTTTTTGTTGTATAATTGAAAATGATTAACCCGTTCCCTACCGTACCAATCAGCAATTTATCTTCACTTTCCCAAAAGCAGTTAGTAATATTTATATTAAGTGATATATCAAGCTCTTTAGACAAATCAATCTTTTGTGTCTTCAAAGTTTTCAAATCAAAAGTATAAAGACCTTCTTCCGTTCCCAACCATAAATTCCCTTTTGTATCAAAGTGAATTGCTCTGATTATATTACTTTTAATTTTATCCGCATCAGAAATATTAATGTAAAATCTTTTATTTATTTTGGAATGAATATTAAAACAGTTAAAACCGAAGTTAGTCCCTATCCATAAATTACCGGCATTATCCTCAGTTATACCCCATATTCTGTTATTGCTTAAAGTTTGTTCATCGTCTTTTTTATTTTCATAAACCGTAAACTTATTTGTCTTCAGATCAAACGAATTCAATCCGCCGCCTGCAGTTCCAAGCCAAAGCGTTCCTTCTTTATCCTCGTGAATAACCGGAACGCGGTTATGACTAAGGCTGTTAGGATTTCCATGTTCGTGAAGATAAGAAATGAATTTCCCGCTTTTTTTTTCGAAACGGTTTAGCCCGCCTCCCCATGTACCCAGCCACAAATTATTTTTACTATCTTCAAATACAATGCTGATATTATTATTGCTTATTGAAAAGGTATCCCGCGGGTTATAATTATAAACCTTAAAAGAATAACCATCGTATCGTGTAAGACCTTCCTGGGTTCCTATCCAAATAAAACCATCATTCCCTTGTTTAACGGAGTAAATAGTTGACTGTGGCAAACCTTTTTCATTATTGATCCTAAAGAATTCTATATCCTGCGGAAAGATTGACATCAGCCCGCTAAAGAATAATACTACTGCTATGGTAGACTTTAGTCTGATCAATTTTGTGGAAATCCTTTTATCTGATATATAAATTAGAAATAATCTTCTAATATTATCGCATAAATAATTGAATTTTTAATACCACAAGTCTGCCAGATTTAACCGTCTGAAAACAATAAATTATCTTTCTATCCAGCTTGGTCGACCGGTAATAAAATTCGGTTCGGTAACCGTAAAAGGATATTCTTTGGAAACGGCATTCTTCCACTCACCGGAATCATTTACAGTTTGAGCCTGCCATGTTTCATCGCTTTTAATTTCAAAATCAGAATTTGCAAAAGATATTTTTGAAATAATATTTATACCTGCAGAACCATTCCTGTTAAAGTTTTCCACTTCTGCCGTTATAGTATTTTCACCAGTATGTAAATACTTTGTAATGTCTATAAGTTTAACCCTGCCGTATTCAGTAACTAAGGAGAGGGATCTTCTCGTATAAACCTCATCAACAAAAACACCGTTTACGGAAAGCTTAGCATAGGTATCACCCATTAATTGGAGTAATGCTTTAACCGGAGTTTCGTTAAGCGTAATTACTTTCCTGAATTTTGCGTTATCTGCACAAGTAGAATCATTGATTTTATTATATATCCATTTGCTTGTAAGTCTCGGGTTTTTAAGGTTACCGGAAGCTACCTGAATTTTACTTTCCTCAAAATAATTTACCAACCGGTCAAATTTATCTTCAATTAAATTCAGGTTATCCGGTTTGTAATATTTAAGCCAGATTGACGAGAAGTCTTTTTTCAAATCTTTTAGTTCTGCAATATTCCCATTAATTTTTTTAGTTAAATCTTCTTGATAGTTTTGCTTTGCGTTTATACTATCTCTAAGTAAAAATTGTGTCTCCATTTTTAAACAATACCATTCATTCAGCTTTACAATAAAGCTAAGAATATCTAATTGATCTTTATTTTTCTTAACGACATTTTTCAATTCAGTTAAGGCTTTTCCGGTAGCAGGCATTGTACTTTCCATCCAGCTAAGCTTTGTTACCGGTGAAGCTTTAATTTCCCACCAGGCGGGTTCTCTATCCTGAAGCTGAGGATGGCGCCATACTGCATGCCAGATCATCTGGCTAATTGGATTATTTAAATTATCATAAACAAGCCGAAGCCTGGCATCATCAACTCCATAAAAATCAAAAAGAAAATTATCTGTGAACTCAGCTTCATTGCTTTCATCAATATTCCATGCACACTGGGCAGACCACGCATAACCCATATAAATTAATTCTTTGAATGTCTCTGCACCATAATCTCCCCAGTTAGAATTTATCATTCCGGTTGCATTGTTTTCTATTCCGGCCTTGGTAAGATATTTTATGTTAGGAAAGGCATTGTAATTTGTAGGAAACGTTGTCGGAAAATTCCAGACGGAAGGTGAGACGTAATAATTTAATCCTGATTCCTTGAACAAATTAACTGACGGATATTTTTCATCAGCCCGGTAGTGCCAGTCAACTATGGTTAAATCTGCCGGTAACTCTTTAATATTCTCCGGATGATTAAGAAGTTCATCTCCGTACATTAAAACTTTCTTGTTGTATTTTTTAATTATCGCGTAAACTTTTTTATAATGTTCAAGATGAACTTTGGCAAGGCTGGTTTTATCAACCAGATGTTTGCTGTAACCCAACCCAACATCGTGGCTTTCATCTGCACCCATATTAAAATATTCGCTTGGAAACATTTCAAAAACTTCTTTAAGCATATTCTCAAGGAAGATATAAACGGAATCGTTTGAAACATTTAAACATGCAGCACCGGGAAATTCAGCATATTTCAGAAATTCTTTCTGGTTAAGAATATTTTCATAATGCCCGAGTGTTTGGAATATGGGAATAACGTCGACAAATCTTTTAGATGCATATTCAACAAGTTCTTTAACTTCCGCTTTAGAGAGTGCGCCGCGCCCTTTACCAATTGAGGGATAACTTTCGAACTGAAGCATGTCCTCAAGGTACGGCATATAAACATTCATCTTGTAGCGGGAGATTATATCAATTATCTTTTTGAAGTTTTCTATTGTAGAAACCTGTCCCCGGCTTATATCATCCGAAATGCCTCTCACTTTCAAGTCTGGCCAGTCAATAATTTCCATTTCCCGCAGTTTGTTTTTGTCTGTTCTCTCAAGAAGCTGAACCAGACTCATTACGCCATAAAACAAACCCTTTGAATTTTGAGCTAGTATTTTAATTTCACTACCGCTAATAGACAGCACATAGCTTTCCTCTAACTTATCACCAGGAATTCTTTCAATATACTTTTTACTTAACTGTTCCCGGATTAATGAAATATTTCCTTCACCATTTCTACCTTCAACAATTTTGGAATTAATCCTATTTGTTTCAGCTAAGGCTTTTTGCAAAATCTCAGCAGTAAAAAAATCTGCGCTTTTGTTATTCAGTAAGATTTTCATATCGGGTTTAAGTTGAAAATAATTCTCTTTTATACTAACAATTTGAGGGACGGGAATTACGTTTATTTTCATTTCTTCTCCCGAAATTATTTTAGTAATGAACAAAAGAACCAGGAAGGTTTTTACATATTTCATCAGGTTACTCCGAGCTATATTATTAAGGCTATGAAAAATAAATCTGTTAGGATTAAATAGCCAAGAAAATTTTGCGAAAAACATTTGTCTTCCACAAAAACATCTCCAAAAGATTCTAATTAAAACTAATTTTACTGCAATAAATATTTTAAAAAGATGTTTTTTATAAGAGCCTAAATTAATGTAAATTTGAACCAACATTTTATAATTCATGCTATATTGTTCAATGCAAAATCAGGAGAATTTATGTTCAAGAGAAGCGTTATAATCCTTTCTGTGTTTTCAATAATATTATTAGTTGCCGGATGCGGCAAGGGAAAGAATTCTGTTACTATAGCCGGATCAACAGCTTTCCAGCCATTTGCAGAAAAACTTGCCGAACAATATATGAGTAAGAATCAGAATGTTTCAGTTACTGTTCAGGGTGGTGGTTCTGCTGTTGGAATCCAGTCGGCTAATTCAGGTGCGGCACAAATTGGTATGGCAGACCTTGTTGTCTTACCTGATGAAGCAAAAAACCTGACCGCAACAGTTGTTGCCAAAGATGGAATTGCAATTGTTGTTAGTCCGAAGAATAAAGTTGAAAATCTGACCACCGACCAGATAAGAGATATTTTCAACGGTAAAATTACAAACTGGAGTGAGGTTGGTGGAAATTCCGCACCAATTACTGTTGTATCCCGCGAAGCCGGTTCAGGGACAAGATCTTCTTTTGAGGAAATTATCGGTGATGTTCAACTTAAAAGTGATGCTCTTATCCAGGATTCTAACGGAACAATAAGGGAAACCGTTGCAAACGATGTTAATTCTGTCGGCTATCTTTCCCACGGTTTAATAAATGAAAAGATAAAAGCTTTAAAAGTTGATGGACAGGAATGTGAAAGCGAAACAATTATTGCCGGGAACTACAAATTAGTAAGACCAATCTTCCTTCTTGTAAAAGGTGAATTAAAAGGCGAAGTAAAAAACTTTATAGATTATATCCTTTCCGACGAAGGACAAAAGACAATTCAATCCAACGGACTTTTACCAGCCAAATAATAGATCAGGATATTGATGAAGTTAATTGGCGAAAAAGGTGTTCAAAGGATTTTACTGGGAACTGCATTCTCTGCAATTTCTGCTTTATTATTAATTGCTCTTTTCATTTTAAGTGAAGGGCTTCCTTTCATCTTTAAGTACGGAATTAATGATTTTCTTTTTTCATCGGAATGGCAACCGCAGGCAAACAAGTTCGGCATCTTTGCAATGATTACTGCATCAATCTGGGTAACACTTGGAGCAATGCTGGTGGGCGCACCGCTTGGCATTGCAGGCGCCTTATTCCTTAGCGAGTATGCCAATAAAACTGTGATGAAAATAATCAAACCAACTATAGAATTGCTCGCAGCTATTCCTTCTGTTGTGTACGGATTTATTGGTGTAATTGTTCTCGCTCCTTTAATAAGAGAATATCTTGGTGGACCCGGTTTATCTTTGCTTGCCGGCTCTATTGTACTTGGCATTATGATTCTTCCAACTGTCATCAGTATTTCGATTGATTCCATTATGGCTGTTCCAAATTCTTTCCGTGAAGGTTCTTTAGCGCTTGGAGCAACCACATGGCAGACTATTCATATGGTAACAATCAAAGCTGCCAAGTCAGGAATTATAGCAAGTATAATTCTTGGTTTGGGAAGAGCTATTGGCGAAACTATGGCAGTAATAATGGTTGCCGGTAACTCTGTAAATATTCCCGGTTCAGCATTAGATTCCGTACGAACTTTGACTGCCAATATTGCTTTGGAAATGAGTTATGCAACAGGGATGCATCGCCAGGCTTTATTTGCTACCGGTGTAATTCTTTTTATAATAATAATCATCCTTAATTCTATTGCCAGTGTAGCCATAAGAAAACGGACGGCGAAGAAATGAGGATACACCCAAAGTACACACAACGTTTTGCAGTTTCAATTCTTAGCGGCGCTACAATTGCCACTTTAATAATATTAATTTTTATTATCGGGTTTATTCTTGAAAAAGGATTGCCTGTTTTAAGCTGGAGTTTCCTTACTGATAATCCAAAAGAGATGGGCAAAGCCGGTGGAATTTTCCCAACAATAATTGGAACAATAATTCTTCCTTTGCTCGCAATATTAATTGCAACTCCGCTTGGCATTTGCACTTCAGTTTATCTTTCCGAATACACCAAGGAAACAAAAATTACCAGGCTAATCCGTTTTGGTACAGATTGCCTTGCAGGAATTCCATCAATTATTTTTGGTTTGTTCGGCTACATCTTTTTTGTTGTTACTTTGGAAATGGGTTGGTCAATTCTTTCAGGCGGATTAACGTTAGCTGTAATGGTTTTACCAACAATCATTCGTACAACTGAAGAAGCAGTAAGAGCAGTACCTAACACTTACCGCCAGGTTAGTTTTTCTTTGGGTGCAACAAGATGGCAAACAGTTAAGAAGGTAATTTTGCCGAACGCATTACCCGGAATTGTTACCGGAATAATGCTTAGTATTGGCCGTGCAATTGGAGAAACTGCCGCAGTTATTTTTACTGCCGGTTCATCGCTGTTAATTCCAAGTACTCTTTTTGATTCTACAAGAACAATGGCTGTTCACTTTTACATTCTTGCACGGGAAGGAATATCTCAGGAAAATGCATACGGTACGGCTGCCATATTAATTATCGCCGTTCTTCTTGTTAATCTTTCAGCTTACTGGATAATGAACAGATTCATTGCCAAAAGGAGCTGACGGATGAATGTAACAATGAAAAATAAATTCGAAATAAAAAATCTGAACGCTTATTTCAGCAAAGAAAAGATTTTAAAATCTATTAATCTTGATGTGCCTGCCAATGAAATTCTTGGAGTAATTGGTCCGGCCGGTTCCGGCAAAAGTACATTCCTGCGCACATTAAACAGGATGAATGACCTTGAACAAAATTTTTCTTTGGATGGAAATGTTTTGTTAGACGGCGAAGATATTTACAAAACAGACTATGATGTTGTCGGATTAAGAAAAAAAGTAGGAATGGTATTCGCAATGCCGGTTCCTTTACCAATGAGCATTTATGAAAATGTAGTTTACGGCCCAAGGTTATCCGGCAAGAACGATAAAAAATATCTTGATGAGTTAGTTGAAAAAAGTTTAACGGCAGCATTCATCTGGGATGAAGTAAAGGACAGGTTAAAATTATCCGGATTAAGACTTTCCGGCGGGCAGCAGCAACGCCTTTGCCTTGCAAGAGTTCTTGCAATGGAACCGGAAGTTATTCTTCTTGATGAACCATGCTCCGGACTTGATCCGATCTCAACTTCTAAAATTGAAGATGCTTTAACTGTGCTGAAGAAAGAATACACAATTATTCTTGTGACGAATAATAATATGCAGGCTGCAAGAGTCTCAGATAAAACTGCATTCTTCCTTATGGGAGAATTAATTGAAATGGCAGAAACCAAACAGCTTTTTACCGCTCCGCAAAAAACAGAAACCAATGATTATATAACCGGCAGGTTTGGATAATGGAATATCAATTAAAAGCACCGACAAAAATTCAAATAAGCAACTTAGATTTGTTCTACGGAGATTTTCAGGCTTTAATAAATGTTGATATGCCGGTTCAGGAAAAATTAATTTCTGCTTTAATAGGCCCTTCCGGCTGCGGTAAATCTACTTTACTAAGATGCCTTAACAGGATGAATGACCTTATACGCGGTGCGCGTGTTACCGGTAAAGTAATGCTTGATGAAATGGATATCTATGCCGCAACCACTGAAGTGCCCGAATTAAGAAAAAGAGTTGGAATGGTTTTCCAGCGACCTAATCCTTTTCCTCTTTCGATTTTTGATAACGTTGTGTACGGACTAAGAGTTGCAGGAATTAAAGATAAGAAACGTTTAAGCGAGATTGCCGAACAAAGTCTTAAAGGTGCATGGTTGTGGGATCAGGTAAAAGATAAAATGAATCATCCTGCACTTGAGTTGCCTTTAGACCAGCAACAGCGTTTATGCGTTGCAAGATTGCTGGCAGTTCAGCCGGAAGTAATTTTGATGGATGAACCATGTTCCGCTTTAGACCCGATTGCTACAATGAAGATTGAAGAGCTGATGCTTGAACTTAAAAAGAATTACACGATTGTAATTGTTACCCATAATATGCAGCAAGCCTCTCGTGTTTCCGATTATACCGGTTATATGCTGCTGGGGAAAATGATTGAGTTTAATGAAACAAAAAAAATATTCACTCATCCAGCCGAAAAACTAACTGAAGAATATATCTCCGGCAAATACGGCTAAGAATTATTTTCCGGCTTATCAGCATGTTTTTTAAGTTTCTTCCTGTGTGAAATAATTTCGGCATTAATATAAAAAATTATATCCTCTGCAATATTTGTCGCGTGGTCTGCAAGCCTCTCAATGTGTCTGCTTAAAACAATAAGATGAGAACAAGGTTCAATAAGTGCAGGATTTGTTTGCATCTTTGCCACAAGAAATTTAAATGATTCTTTGTTCAGCTTATCAACTATCTCATCATTATCCAACACGCTATTAGCCAGATCAATATTAGAATTTACGAAAGCATCAATTGAGTTTTTAACCATGTTCTTTGCCTGTTTTCCCATCTCAAGTATCTGGGATTCAATTAAAAGATTATGATGCTCGCTTACTTTCTTTACACGCTGGGCAATATTAACTGCAATATCACCGCATCTTTCCAACTGGTTATTAATCATCATAGCAGAGATTATAAACCTTAAATCTGTTGCAACCGGCTGAAACAACGCAAGAATATTTTCACATTGGGTTTGAATAAGATTATCATAAGCATCTATTTCAAGGTCTTTTTGCTTAACGCCGCGGCAGAGTTCTTTGTCCCCTGTTTCCAGTGCCTGCTCCGCTTTACCGACTTGTTCATCTACCAACGAAGCCATTTTAATAAGATTGGTTTTCAAACCCTCAATTTCATGTAAAAAATTATCCTGCATAATTGCACCTTTCATTTGATTAAACAGAGGTAAATAAAAAGAAATTTATCAAATATAAAAGCAGCGAAAATCATAATATATCTGTGTTCTATAGATTTCAGATAATTACTTTTTAAACAGCCTCAAACACCAGAAAAAATTCTCTGTAATATTTCTGCGTAAATTAAAACATAATTTCAAATAATTCCAAACATTTATATAGCTGCTGATTTCCCTTTTTCACTTCATTATGGAAAATATTTACCATCAAACTTTTGCCATCCGTGCTGTCTAACTGAAAACCGGATTTATGAAATCAGAAAAAAAATTAATATGTTTACACCGATTTATTTAAGAAGTTGGCTATGTTCAAGAAATTATTAATGAAAGAAGAAAAGTTCTTCGAGTACCTGAACGAAATGTCGGGTCATATATTGCAGGCTGCCACCTTATTAAATGAATTGATGGTTAAATTTGAAACTATCGGGGAATATAAAAGTAAGATCCGCTTAATTGAACACGACGCAGACAGAGTTTCCACAAAAATTTTTACTGAACTTAACGAAACATTTGTAACTCCAATCGACAGGGAAGATATTTTCTCACTTGTACAGGCTCTTGATAATATTGTTGACAGCATTGATGTTATCTCAAATAGAATTTTCATCTACAGGGTAAAGACAAAAATTGAATTCGGCCCACAGTTATCGGAGGTTCTTCTTTCACAAGCTAAAATTATAGCAGACGTTATTCTAAACCTCAGGGATTATAAAAATTCAAGCAAAAAGCTTGTAGCTATCCGTAATCTTGAGAGTGAAGGAGATACCATTTATCAGCATGCAATTACCCAGCTTTTTGAAAATGAGAAAGATGCCATCGAGTTGGTTAAGAAAAAAGATGTTTTAAAGTTTTTTGAAAGAGCCATAGACCGTGCACAGAAAGTCTCTATTGTTTGTGAAAGTATTTTAATTAAAAACACATAACCTTTATGCTTGAATTAGTTCTTATTTCTATTTTCATCGCTTTAGTATTTGATTTCCTTAATGGATTCCACGATTCGGCAAATTCAATTGCCACTATTGTTTCCACACAGGTTTTATCTCCACGACGTGCTGTAATATGGGCAGCCGCTTTTAACTTTATTGCCGCTTTTGTTTTTGATGCTAAAGTTGCAAAGACAATGGGCAGCGGATTAGTTGAGCTGAATGCAACCGATATTTACGTGCTTACAGCAGGATTATTAGGTGCAATAGTCTGGAATCTTTTAACCTGGTATTTTGGATTACCCGTAAGTTCTTCTCACGCATTGGTTGGCGGATACGGTGGCGCCGCGGTTTTTAAATTAGGATTTGGCTGTTTAATCTGGTCGGGTTGGATAAAAATTATCTTATTTATTTTCATCGCTCCTGTTATTGGTTTTATTATTGGTCTTATAAATATGCTTGCAACTACATGGATTGTACGAAGTAAAGCACCGAGAAAAGTGGATAAAGTTTTTCGTAAACTTCAATTAGTTTCGGCAGCCTTTTACAGCTTTGGTCACGGAACCAACGATGCGCAAAAGACGATGGGTATTATTGTCGGCATTCTTTACTCCGCAAAATATATTGACCATTTTTATGTTCCTTACTGGGTAGTAATTTTATGCTATACTGCTATTTCACTTGGTACAATGTTCGGCGGCTGGAGAATTGTTAAAACAATGGGAATGAGCATTACAAAATTAAAACCTATCGGCGGTTTTTGCGCTGAGTTTGCAGGCGCCACAACAATAATTGGTTCTTCATTGTTTGGAATTCCAATCAGCACAACCCATACAATAACCGGCGCTATAGTTGGTGTTGGAAGTCTTAAAAGATTATCAGCCGTTCGCTGGGGTGTAGCAGGCAGAATTGTATGGGCATGGATTTTAACAATTCCGCTTTCTGCCTTATGCGGCGCTTTTATTTACTGGATATTTAAGTTTTTTATTTAGTTGAACAAAACGTACATTTTAATTTTATAAAGTTAAAAGAAACAGAAAAATTATGTTTAAGAAATTATTACCCAAAGAAGAAAAATTCCTCGACTTTCTGAAGGAAATGTCAACTTATATTTTACAGGCAGCAACTTTATTAAACGAGATGCTTATCCGGTTTGAAAATATTGGTGAGTACAAAAGCAAAATCCGTTTAATTGAACATCATGCGGACGAGGTCTCGGCTAAAATATCCAAAGAGCTTAATGAAACTTTTATCACTCCAATTGACAGGGAAGATATTTTTTCGCTTGTGCACGCGCTTGATAATGTTGTAGACAGCATAGACGTAATTGCAAACAGAATTTTTACATACAAAGTTAAAGCCCCAATTGAGTTCGGTCCGCAACTATCTGAAATACTTCTTTCACAGGCAAAGATAATTGTTGATGCGGTCACTCATCTTGATGATCATAAGAATACAGGGAAAAAACTTGTTGCAATACGCGACCTTGAAAGTGAAGGCGACACAATTTTCCAGCAGGCAATTACGCAGCTATTTGAAAACGAGAAAGATGCGATTGAACTGATTAAAAAGAAAGAGATTCTTGAAATTCTTGAGAAAGCTATCGACCGCGCACAAAGAGTCTCAATTGTTTGCGAAGGCGTCCTTATAAAAAATATTTAATTTATTGTGTCTGCAATTTTTTCTAATCGCAAAAGATTATTGTACTGGTACTTCACAACAATTTCTTAACGGAAGTTTAACAATTCATTAACATCACTTATAAAATTATTCTGTAATTTTTCCTGAAAAATATTGGAGGACTTACAATGATATATGAGATAGGTGATTTGGTAAAGTACAGTTTTCCTGAACCCGGCAAAAAAGAAAAACACAGTATTACCGGCAGAGTAATTAAGTCTGATCTTGAAAAAATTGTTATTCAGTGTGTGGATAATACCAAACTTGTAATTTCATTTAAGAATTTTGAAAAGATTGAATTGCTTCAAGGAACAGAAGTTCTGGAATAATGCATTATTTCAAAAAATTAAACTGATTGCAGATTAAGATACCTGCTTTTCTTTGATTCCTTAATTTTATCAACTTCAACAACAATAAAACCATCTATACAGTTTTCAAAATCCTTATCTATTCCAAAGTCAAGAAAGTTTACTCCGCCGGGTTCGCATAATTCAGTGTAATGTTTGTAAAGCGGTGGAACCGAAAATCCGTAATTCTTCATCAGCATTTTTAGAATTCTGAAATCATCTTTTCTTTCGTTCCTGTTAAATAAAGCCATACACTCTTCCAGGTTTCCGCTTGAAATAGTAAAAGGATTTTTTGCCCTAACAAGATTGTTGGGATTGTCAAACCATTTCATATAAAAGTAAACCAGCATCCGCTTTGCTTCATCAGGATAAAGATTGCTTATACTTACCGGACCAATCATATACTTTATTGCAGGATTAGAATTTATCAAGGCTCCTATACCCTGCCACAGGTAATCAAGGGCATTTGTATTCCAGTATTTTTTCTGGATAAAGCTGCGTCCCAATTCAATTGAAGCGGGAAGAAATTTTTTAACAAAATCATTTGAAAAACCGAACAATGTTGATGTGTATAATCCCTTTGTTCCATATCTGTTTAATACTTCTTTACAGATTCCAATTCTGTAAGCTCCAACAATTTCAAGTTCTTCTTCATCCCACAATACAAGATGCTTATAATATTTATCGTACTCATCTATGTCCATTTTTTGGCCTGTACCTTCACCAACTTTTCTGAATGTTAATTCTCTTAAGCGCGCAATTTCTTTAACAACTTCAGGCGAATTCAGATAATCCGCCATAAGAATTTTCTTTCCGTCAGTTGTTAAACCAAGTTGTTTTGCATACTGCAATTCCTTTTTAATTTTTTTCCTGTTTACGGGAAAGATAATATTTTTTTCCGTTCGGAATATTCCTTTCCTGTTTTTTCCGACAAGGTAGAGATGCTTCTTAAGAAGTTTAACCTGTACCTGTCTGTTCACCAACAAAGAATTTAAAGCCTTAGCGGGAATCTGATCTCCGATAACCAATGAAATATTTTTTGAACGTTTGTTAAATATTTCTCTTGGCAGCATTAAAGTGGAAAGACGCTTGCTTACACCTGAAACAAGATAAAACAGCAAAGAGTTTTTTGCTTTAATATAAACAGGCAGAACAGGCACCTGATGCCTTTGCGAAAAATAAAGCACTCCTTTATGCCATGGTCCGTCTTTAATTACTCCCATCTTTAACCTGGATACTTCGGCAGCAGGAAAAATAATTACCACGCCTTCTTTATCTAACACTTCTCCTATTGCCTTAAGGTTTTCTTTTTGAGCAGTAAAGGAAAAAACATTGTACGGCAGAAAAATTTCTTTCAGGTTATCAATTCCAAGCAGAATTTCATTTGCAACAATTTTTATGTCACCCCTTACCACACTTATTGCTTTTATAAGCGCTAACGAATCAAGCGCCCCAAGCGGATGATTTGCAATTACAATTAATTTACCTTCTGATGGAATTTTCTCCCTGTCCTTCTGCGAGATAACAAATGAAAAGTCAAGATGCTCAAACAGTTCATCTATAAAATTAATGTTCATTTTATCAGAATGATTCTTAAGGAACCGGTTGATGTCATTAAGTCTGACTATTTTTTTTATTGCAGCAAGAGTAATAGTTTCAAGCCACGAAGGATATTTTTCAAAATAGGAAGGATTGTATTTCTTTATTATTTCAGAGATATCTATCATTTTACCGCCGTTATAAATTTAAGTCCGGCAATGCCGATTGCAATCATTAAAATAAAAACCAACTTAAGAGTAGTGTATGATTCTTTAAGGAAAACAATGCCGGTTGTAGTTATACCGATTATTGCAATTCCCATCCACACCGCATAAGCGGTTCCGACATCAATATTTCTTAAAGCTTTTGAAAGGAATAAAGCGCTGAAAAATCCGAACACCGCATAAAAAATTAACGGAATAATCCTGGTAAAACCATCTGTAAATTTTAAACTATAAATCCAGCCCACCTCAAGCAAGCCTGCAATTAATAAATAAAACCAGTGCATTTTCTTTTATCTCTCCAGCTTCTGTTTTTTTATGCAACTTGTTTCGCCGGCAAACCGGGATTAACTTTTCTAAGTTTCTTCCTTGATGTCAATTCACTTATATATACTTTTTTTATTCCGTCTCCGAATGATTTTTCTATATCCCGGATATTTGAAACAAGCCTGTACAGTCCCATTATTTCAACGGAAGCCGCCTGGTCTGTACCCCACATTGCACGATCAAGGGTAATGTGTCGTTCAATAAAGGACGCACCCATTGCTACAGCTGCCCAGGTTGGCGCAAGCCCGGTTTCATGACCGGAATAACCAATTGGTATACCCGGAAACAATTCTTTAAGCGTATTAATCATTTTCAGATTCAACTCGTTTGGTGGACAGGGATAGGCAGAAGTTGAATGAGCAATTAGTAATTTACCCTGCTCAAGCATAGAAACTGCTTCCGTGATTTCTTCAAGAGTAGACATTCCTGTGGAGATAATTAAAGGCTTTTTAGTCGATTGCATTTTTACCAGCAGATTTATATCTGTTAGCGATGCTGAAGCCGCTTTGTATAATGGTGGATCAAACTGCTCAATAAAATCAACAGATTCTTCATCCCAGCATGAAGCAAACCAGTCAATTCCTTTTTCTCTGCAATAACTGTCAATTATATAATATTGCTCTTTGCTGAATTCTATCTTATGCCGGTAATCTATATAAGTCATTCTTCCCCACGGAGTGTCTCTTTCAATATTCCACTGGTCTTTTGGTACGCAAAGCTCCGGGGTTCTTTTCTGGAATTTGACGGCATCACAACCCGCAAATACGGCGCCGTCAATCATTTTCTTTGCAATATCAATAGAACCGTTATGGTTGATTCCAATTTCAGCAACAATATAAACTTTCTCTTCATCGCCTATTTTTTTACCACGGATATTAATTGAAGCCTTTGTGCTCATATCTCACTCCGTATTTATTTTTCCAGATTTTTCTTTTTATATTGGGCAAGAATTATATATTCGGCAAACTCTCTGAATGCGCCATAGCCGCCTTTGTTTTCGCAAATAAAATCCGCCTCTTTTTTAATTTCAGGATAGGCATCTGACGGGCATGCAGACAATCCGACTTTTGTCATAATTTCCATATCGTTCATATCATCACCAATAAAAGCAATTTCTTCAAGCTTCAGATTTTTCAGAGTCATTATTCTTTCAAGCTCGGCTGCTTTGTCTTTACATTCTAGGTGGAGTTCAGAAATACCAAGCTTCTCAGCCCGTTTTTTAACCGACGCGGAGTTTTCGCTAGTCATAATACCGGTTTCAACTTTAACCAGGTTTCTTAATCTCTCTACACCCATACCATCGCGAATTGAAAATCTTTTCAGCTCTTCTCCGTTTGCAGAATAATAAACTCCTGTATCGGTTAATACACCATCGCTGTCCGTTAACAAAAGTTTAACCTGTTTTGCTTTTTTCTTTAATGTTTTTTCTTTCAATTTATTTTCCTGTTTGTTTACCAAATTGTGAATCCGCCGTCTACAATCAAATTAGCTCCTGTCATGTAAGCTGAAGCATCGCTTGCTAGAAATATAAGCGCGCCTTTATAATCTGTTGGCTTTGCCATCCTCATTAACGGAGTTCTGGAAGAATACTTCTCAATAAAAAAATCATCCTGTGAATTTTCAACTCCACCCGGAGAAAGCGCGTTAACCCTTATACCTTCTCTTCCCCAGTATGCCGCCAGGTATTTTGTAAAAGAAAGGATAGCTCCTTTTGTAGCAGAATAAGCGGGAGGCTTATAAAATTTTTGATTGCCGGATTTATCAATGTACAAGGACTGGTCGGGAGCAACTATCCCATAAGTAGAAGCAACATTAATAATGCTGCCGCTTTTATTCTTAAGCATTTGGCTACCGAATACCTGGGAGCAAAGGAACGCCCCGGTTACATTTACATCAAATGATTTTTGCCAGATTTCATAAGGATAATTTTCGAACTTAGACTGCTCCAATACTGACTTCGGACTTTCAAACATATCATTTATAGCAGCGTTGTTTACAAGAATGTCTATCCTGCCGAATTTAGAAATGATTATTTCCTGCGCATGCAGTAAAGATTCTTTATCAGTAACGTCTGCCTGTATTCCAACGGATTCGGTCTCCAGCTCAGACGCAAGCTTATTGCTTTTATATTTGCTTACATCAAGGACAATTATGTTTGCACCGGCATGGCTAAGAGCAATGCAATGTTGTCTTCCTAATAAACCCGTAGCGCCTGTTATAACAGCAACTTTATTTTTTAATGAGAATAGGTCTGTCATTGAGCAACAGCCATCTTACGGTTTGGTTTAATGTTAAAATTGCTTGTCTTCCTAAAGACAGGTTCAACCGGCTGACCCTTTAAATATTTGCCAATGTTTTTTCCCTCTACTGCTTTTTTAAGCACAGGTAGAACTTCATTATAAACTCTTATAGTATAAAGGATATCTTCATCGGTATGCGAGTAAGACATATTATGGAAACCCGACCAGAGAATTCCGTTCTTTATCATTTCCTGCTGAACTAATGATTTCATTTCAAGCGGATTACCCGCAGATGAATCAAAGCTTACTATTGAACGGCAATTATAACCCGAACATTTTGTATATGGCATATCAAGCTTTTCCGCCAAAGCATTATAAGAAGCCATTAGTCTGGCTCCCTGCTTGGATAAGTAAGCCGGAACATTTTTCTCTTTAAGTTCAGTAATTGTTGCTTTTGCTGCGGCAAGAGATAAAGCTTCTCCGCCGAATGTAGTGTAGAAGAAAACATCTTTCTCAAGCAGTTTCATTATATCTTTTCTTCCGGTAAGAATTGAAAGAGGCATTCCGTTGGCAACAGCTTTTGAATAGCAGGCCAAATCAGGTCTTATATAAAAATATTCTTGTGCTCCGCCAAGCGCCAGCCTGAAGCCTGTCCACATCTCATCAAAAATTAGTAAGACGCCTTTCTTTTGGCAGACATTTTTCAGTTTAATAAGGTACTCGTCTTTCGGAGCTTCAAATACAATCGGTTCAAGAATAACTGCCGCAATATCGGAATCAATAGAATCAATTACTGTTCTTATATCGTTGTAATTAAAAGTAAAAGTTAAATCCTGGATTTCTGAAGGAATCCCGTTGTTCCTGTCGGTTACAGAAATGTACCAGTCGTGCCAGCCATGGTAACCGCAGCATAAGATTTTATTTCTCCCTGTATAAGCGCGTGCAAGTCTTACGGCAGCGCTTGTTACATCGGCACCGGTTTTACTAAATCTTACCGCTTCCGCGTTTGGAATAATTTCATTTATCAATTCGGCAACTTCAACTTCAAGCGGGTGCATTAAGGAAAACGTTATTCCGTCCTCAAGCTGTTTTCTGATTGCATCATCTACTTTATCATAAGCATAACCAAGTGAAAGAGGACCAATGCCCATATTATAATCAAGGTATTCATTGTTGTCTGCATCCCAGACGTGTGAACCTTTGCCTTTAACAAGATACTTTGGGGCAATCCCTTTAACATATTGACCAGGTCCTTTTGCTAACGTTTGTGTTGCCGCAGGAATTAATTTTAACGCCCTTGCATATAGCTTATTCGATTCAGTTATTTGCGGGTAACTTTTATTAAATTCAACTTTGTTGTTCATAAAGTAACTCTGTCATTTAAAATATTAGTCAAATACTTTTTCAATACTTCTGTCGTATTGGTCTTCATCAAGTTTTAATCTGATACTGTTTGCAATCTGCTTTCCGGTAAAACCTTCAAACTCAAGAACATCATTAATTAAAGCGGGCTTAAACCATTTTTCCTTTAGACCGATAGACATAACGCGTGCAAATGTTTGTTCCTTTACAAGAATTTCGGAAACAATTGAAAACAATCCGCCGGTAATAAAATGATCTTCAAGCGTTACAAGTAAAGATGTTTCATTAGCTGCTTTAATTATTGCATCAACATCAACAGGTTTAACAGTTCTAAGATTTAATAACCTGACGGAAACGCCCTGTTCGGTAAGCATATCTTTTGCGATAACTGCTTCGCGAAGCAGCATACCGTAAACAAGAATTGTTACATCCCAGCCTTGCGAAATTAATTCAGCCTTTCCAATTTGAAAGTCCGTACTATGCTGAACTCCGGATTTAAGATTATTGAAACGAATATAAAAAGGATTGGGACTATTAAGCACTTTTTCCAACCCAATTATCAAATCCTGTTCATCAGAGGGACAAAAAATGTTTAAGCCGGGAATACCACGCATCAATGCGATGTCTTCAACCGCCTGGTGTGTTGGCCCGTTAGCTTCCGAAAGGAATCCCGGGACAGCACCGATAAGTTTAACCGGAAGTTGCCCAACACCAATATCAGTTCTTATAAATTCAAATGCCCGCATTGTAAGGAATGTTGACAAGGCATGCACTATTGGTACCCTGCCGCGCAAAGCAAGACCGGCAGCGGTTCCCACCAGTGTCTGCTCTGTAATTCCTGTATCAATAAATCTTTCTTTAATAAGTCTGGGCAAATTCCTAATGGCTGCACGGTTCTCTGCCGTTAGTACAACAAACTTTTCATCATTTGCCAGCAGTTTGTACAAGATTTCTTCATAACTCATATAGATTATCTTACAATTAATGTCGGCGATGTTAACTCTGCATTTTGAATATTATGCAGTTCGTAAATAAGAGATTGAACTTCTTCAATTGAGAAATTACAGAACCACCTGTCTGCTCTTTCCTGAATGCTCGGTAATCCTTTTCCTCTTATTGTATCCGCAATTACAACGGAAGGTAATCCCTTTACGAAGGGGTGCCGTGTTAATACTTCGTGAATATCTTCAAAGCTGTGTCCGTCAATTGAAACAGCAATGCAGCCAAATGATTCAAACTTTCTTTCGAGAGGCTCAAGAGGAATTAGTTTTTCCGTCATTTCATTTGCCTGGAACCGGTTCCTATCTACAATGATTAATAAGTTCTCTAGTTTATAAGCGGAAGCGACAAGCAATGCTTCCCATATAGAACCTTCATTTAATTCGCCGTCACCGACAAGAACAACAATTCTGTTGTTTTGATTTTTCATTTTGCAATCGATGGCAACACCGATTGAAACAGAAAGCAAATGTCCAAGTGAACCGGAATGGAATTCAACGCCCGGGATATTCCTGTTTGGATGCCAGTAGATAAAATCATTTGTCTTAAGATGATTCTTCAACCTGTCTTTTTCAATAAATCCAAGTTCTGCAAAAGCGCCGTAAAGCGCCGGAACATCATGTCCCTTGGAAAGGAAAAAATAATCTCTGTCTTGGTTGTTCAGATTCTGCGGATTGATATTCAGAAATTTGGAATAGAGATAAACAATAATATCAACGCAGGATAAAGATGCACCTGTAAAACATCCTCCGCCGGTGGACATTCTTAAAATGTGTTCTCTTACTTTAAGTGCGATAGATTTTAATTTTTCTATTTCAATTGACTTCATTTCTCATATTCTCGTTTGGTTTAATGTAATTGTCTTTAGTTCATTTAAGTGATGCCTGTACCAGTTTACGCCAAGATATTTCCTGTTGATTTCTGCAATTTCAGGTTTTCGTTTAAGAAGGCTTAATATGTCATATAAATCGAACCTCGGGTTTGCCGGATACAATTCATCATACACTTTACTTATGAATTGATAATCTTCCTCATAGTCGAGAGTCCACCTGTGTGTCATTGAGTAATCGAGTTTTGTTTCCCATTCAACGTTACCTATTCTGAATCTGTCAGGGTTTTCCCAGAAGAATGGTGTAGTATGTTCGCGTTCAAAATATTTTCTTGCGCGCGCCCAGCCGAATCTAAGAGAATTCATGGCTATAATTTCCACATCATTACCGTCGGGATAAGTAGCCGGGTGAAGGTTAGAGACATAATCAAATTCGTCGCTGTATCTAAGGTAATATTTAATTACTCTGTCAATAATCTTCGGATCAATTAACGGGCAATCGGATGGAATCTTAATTACAACATCGGCATTATATTTTAATCCGGCTTTAAAATGTCTGTCAAGCAAATCGGTTGGATGCCCGCGGTAATACAGAATCTTTTCCTTTTTGCAAACATCTTCAACCGGGTCATCTTCTTTTAAAATAGTAGTTGCAACCACAACAGTCCCGGCAAGATGTGCACTCTTTACTCTTTCCACCATTTTAGACAATACATTTTTATTTGCAAGAGGCAACAGAACTTTATTAGGCAACCTTGAAGACGCTGTTCTTGCCTGTATGATAGTTACTATATTAATGATTGAATTACCCATTATTACAGTTCATGCAATTTTAACAATCCTGTTTTTAACGTTTCCTACCTTCATGCTATTCATCTTTGGGGGCAATTTAAATATTCTCAGTTCTTTAGCGTTAAGCAGTTCATAAGCTACGGCGGCAATATTTCTTGCAGAACCTCCACTATTCTGAAGAGGAACAAGTTTTTTCAGCAGATCCATATCGAATTCTGAATAAACCTCTTTGCCAAGAGCTAAGCCAACATATACCACAGATGAAAACCTTGTAATAAGAACATCGCAGTTTGCAATCATATGATTAGTATTGCCTGATGAAAAGATGACTGAGCCGGGAGCATATTTATTAATTTCTTTTATTGCTCTTTTAATGTTTTCATTCGGATGGAGTTTAAATATCAAATGTCTTCCGTCTGCAATTCTTAAGCATTTTTCTATAAACTTTTTCCTGTTTTCATATTTAAATGTTTCGCGCGCATCAGATGTAGCAACAAGGACATACTTTTCAAACGGAAAATCATTCACCAGGTATTGCCTGCAATAATCAAAATTTGGGATGCCGGTTACAACAAGCTTATCCCTGTTCAATCCTTTTTGTATAAAAAATTCTTTATATCCTTCGGATGCGATACAAAAATATTCATAAGCATCAGACTGACCTGTTGCAGCTGTCCCGGCTAAATAGCGCGGCAACTTTAATTTTTTAACAAGCCGGAATAAAATATTTTCCGCATCAGTCATTCCTTCCTGCACCAGGATAATTTTCTTATTCTTAATATTGTTCTGGATGATTAAATCCGTGCAGGTAAATACAAGATCATATTTATGAAGCTGCCCTTCAGAATCAATTTGAAGCTTATTATTTTTTAGATACTGAATTGTGTTCTGCCTGAATTGCCCGCCAAGAATAGAAAAATCCAGGAAGCCTGTATTAGCAAGGAATTTAACAATTCCATCTGCGTAGTAAGGCGTAAAGTAATTATCATATTCGCTCAATTCGTTTGATATCTTGTGCATCATCGTAGTTTGGTTCAGTGAACCGCATATATAAAGAATTTTTTTTCTGCGCATAGTATTTTCAATTATAAAAGAACAAGCGAAAAATATCGCCTGAATGTTAAGTAAATATTAAGTCAGGGTTAACTAATTGTTAATTCAAAGCTGCAGTTAAGTTGAATGCGGGATTTATAACTTAAAACTTATTATTTATTTGATGTTAATGCTGAATCGGTCAGATGCTTTCAACAAACCGGTTAGCTTTTGCTTTAATCGATGCAGAAATAAACATCATATTAACCCTGCAGGGTTTGGTTTATTTAATATTATTATAATGTAACAACTTTGATGTTCTTTGTTCGATCAAGCTTCGCTCATCTTCTCCTTTCTTAATAATAAGTTAACATTCGCTTCATCTTAGTTTAACATTGGTATCTTACTTTTGAAATCAAAAAAGGGAAATATGCGAATAGCTCATATATCGGATTTACACATCTGCGCCAAAAACAAACGAACGAATATCCGCAACACAAAGCATATCATTAATTATATTGTCAACAATAATTTCGATCACGTTGTGGTAACGGGGGATGTTTCCGATAATGCGCAAAGCAGAGATTTTGAAATACTGAGAAATCTGTTTGATAAAGCCGGTTTGCTTGATAATGATAAACTAACGATGATTATCGGAAACCATGATATTTTCGGCGGAGTACAGAAACCCGAAGATATTTTTACATTCCCAAAGAAATGTATGCAAACCAATTATAAAAAAATGGTAGATGATTTTCATATTTATTTTATTGAGGCATTCTGGAAGACTTATCATCCGGTAGAAAATGAAGTATTCCCTTTTGTTAAAGACCTTGGCGGGATTATCCTAATCGGATTAAATTCCGTAGATCATTATTCGAAAATTAAAAACCCTTTTGCTTCTAACGGAAGGATAAGCAAGAAACAATACGAGGGGCTTGAGAAAATTTTTACGATGGATGAATATAAGAATAAAGTAAAGATACTCTGCATTCATCATCACTTTTACAAGGAGCCGTTATGCAATTCCAATCCAAACCTTTCATTGCTTGAAAGAATAGAAAAGCAGACGATGAAGCTGCGCGGCAAAAAAAGATTAATAAACATGCTTACCGGAAACAATGTTGAACTTGTTCTCCATGGTCACCTGCATGAAACCTGCGAGTACAGCAAAAAAAATATAAGGTTTATTAATGCCGGTGCAACTTTAAACGGAAAGCTTGCCAATAATATTGTTCTGAATGAAATAGAGATATCCGAAAACTCGGTTTCTGTAACCTCAAAGAAAATAAATCCGACTAGTCTTTATTTAATCGGAAAAGAAAAATCCAATACTTCCATGGAAAGAATTGCAATTTAGCGCAGGTAAGAAATCAGCTTTTTCATAGTTCTATTCCTTAGAAGCATAAAACATCATTCGGGTATCTTTTAAACCCAGCATCAAGCAACAAGGAAATTACCCGGCTGTTTATAAATCCTTTAAATTTCGCACTCTCCGTTTTTAACTTAATGTTTACTTAACATACCGTTAACATTCTCTTAACATTAGTATTGTAAATTTTCACCGGAAAATTTCAACACACAAGAGAGAGAAAAATGTTTTATTTGAAAAACGGACTACCTAAAAGGCAAACAAGGAGAAGCCGGTCTAAAATTTTATTAACACAGGCTGTGTTTTCTTCTTTATTATTTCTTCTGATCTTTAATGTCATATCAAACGCACAGGAAAGCGGGACAATAACCGGCACGGTTACCGACCAGCAGACCGGTGAATTATTAATTGGCGTTAACGTTGTTGTTACCGGTACAACAAAAGGAGCAGCAACAGATGTTGACGGCAATTACATCATAAAAAATTTACCCGCCGGCAAATATTCGTTAAAGGTTTCGTTTATTTCATATTCATCATTAACAATAAATGATGTGGTTGTAAACTCCGGGAAACCCTCCAGAATAGATATTCAATTAAAACCCGAATCAAAAATTCTTGATGAAGTAGTAATTAGTGCTGAGATGCTTAAGAGCAATGAGAATTCAATTCTTAAAGTACAAAAGAATGCCAATAACATAATGGATGTAGTTAGCGCAGAATTAATAAAGAAAAACAATAGTTCGGACGGAACCGACGTATTAAAAAGAATGACAGGCGTTGCAATTGCAGACGGTAAATATGCGTACATCCGGGGTGTAAGCGACAGGTACAATAATACATTACTTAACGGCGCAAGCTTACCAAGTACCGATCCCGAAAAGAAAAGTTTTTCATACGATATGTTCCCTTCATCCTTAATTGAAAATGTACTGACTGCAAAAACATTTACACCGGATAAACCGGCGGATTTCTCCGGTGGTCTTGTTCAGATCAACACCGTAGAATTTCCATCGAAATTCTTTATTAACTTATCGGGTTCATCATCATACAATACAAACACATCTCTCAAATCCGTTTCAAGTTACAATGGTGGCAAAACAGATTTCCTTGGTTATGATGACGGTACAAGAGAAAAACCGTCCTTGATTGATGAAACAAAAGTTGTAAAAGGAAATTACTCTGCAGACAATCTGACCGAAATCGGGAAGTCATTTAAAAACAACTGGAACACTTTCCAGGAAAAAGCTCCCGTAAATTACGGTTATAAACTTTCGCTCGGCAATAAATATAATTTCGGAGAGTCATCATATCTTGGAGTTGTGGGTTCTCTTACATATTCAAACAGCGAAGAGGCCAAACAATATGAAAAAAATTCCGCCACATTTGATGGACCAAGATATGAGTACAATGGTACAAGTTATACAAACAGTGTTTTGTTCGGTGCTTTATTAAATACAAGTTATAAATTCGGCTT
>CAZIDB010000016.1:0-32201 GCA_964537965.1 uncultured Melioribacter sp.
TTGAGATGAATGAAGAACTCAGATTAAGAGCATTAAAACCAATAGAGACTATGCTCGCAATGTCTTAATTACCCCCTCGACTCAGCCAAAGGCTGATAAATATGCCCGGGATTATTTTCTTAGAATTATTTTAAATGTTGTTCCTTCCGGGCTGGAACTCTTAACAAATATCTTTCCTTTATGGTACCCTTCGATTATTCGTTTTGATAAACTCAAACCCAATCCCCAGCCGCGTCTTTTGGTGCTGTAACCGGGTCTGAAAATATCTTTCCTTCTTTTAAGCTCAATACCTTTGCCGGTATCTGCCACATCAATTTCCACGGTTTTAGTTTTTTCAGTAATAAGGAAAGTTATTTTTCCAACTTTACTTTCTATTGCATCAAGCGCATTCTTTATAAGATTTTCAATTACCCACTCAAATAATTCGGAGTTTAATTTTGCGAATACGGTTCCCTGGCCTTCAATTTTTAATGTAACATTTTTCCCAAGCTGTGGAATTCTTCGTTCAAAATATCTTATGATGCGTTCAAGTTCTTCATAAAGATTATGGTTTTTTAATTCCGGATTTGAACCAATCTTAGAAAATCTCTGGGCAACCTTGTTTAATCTTATTAAATCCTGGTTTAGTTCTCCGGCAATATCCTGAACCTTATCCGGGTTTTTGTAATTAAGATTTATCATTTCTGACCAGCCCATTAAACTAGAGATTGGAGTACCAAGCTGATGTGCTGTTTCTCTTGCCATGCCAACCCAAATGTTGCTTTGTTCTCTTCGCTTAATGCTGCTGAAACTTAAATAGCCGATAAGTATTAGCATTGCAGCGGCCAAAATCTGGAAGTAAGGATAATTTCTTAGTTGCTTTATGAGATCGGAATCGCCGTAATGAATTTTGCCGAACACAATAGTATCCTGGTAAGAGATAATAATCGGTGCATTAATTTCATCCATCTCTTTTATTTTGGTCTCAAGAAACTTTAATTTTTTATCTGGCGAAAGTGTAGAATCAATTCTCAGGTTTCTGAAACTTGCTGCATTATTCAAATCAATTTTATCATCCATACCAGTTAATATCAGCGGGAAGTCGATCGGTTTAATTACATTTTCAAAAATAAACGTAAGGTTGGCGGAATTATCTTCGGTATTAACAACGTACTGCAAACCATTTGCATAAAGCTCTACTATTTGTTTATCCTTTTGCTGTAATCTTTCAACAAGCCAGTTCGTGTAAAATAAAGTTCCGCCTGCAATACCTAAAGCAAGAACGATTAAAATAGTTTTTAAATAAACAGATGCCGGTCCGCCAGACATTTTCATTTATGTGTTTCCCTGGTTAAAATTTGAACGGATAAAAGTGAATGAAGAATTGCTGAAAAAATTTCGTTTTTCCGTGATAAATAAATTAATTGATTTTCCGGAATTGAAGTTCAAATGTTTTCTCTGTGTTAAATTTAACTCCGGCAATATTAAATAATTCTTATCAAAACTTACAGGGTAAAACTAATCCAGTAATATAGTTTCATCCCGTTTTGGTCCAACAGAAATAATTTTAATTTTAAATCCTGCCGTTGAACTTATAAATTCAAGATAATTTTTCGTCGCCTCGGGAAGTTCGTCATAAGTTTTGGCTTTATTAATATTCTGTTTCCAGCCGGGTAGTGTTTCGTAGACCGGTTCAATTTTGTCGAACTGGTGAACATCGGTGGGGAATGACTTTAACATCTTTCCGTTTTCCCGGTAGCCAACACAGACATTTATTTCATCAAATGAATCAAGAACATCAAGTTTTGTGATTGCAACATAATCAATCCCGTTTATTATGCATGAATATTTAACAAGAAATGCATCGAACCAGCCGCATCTTCTTGGTCTGCCTGTTGTGGCTCCGTATTCAGCGCCAATCTTTCTAAGTTTTTCTCCTTCTTCATCAAGAAGTTCAGTCGGGAAAGGACCATTGCCAACACGGGTTGTGTATGCTTTCACAATTCCGATTACTTCATTTATTTTTGTAGGAGGAATACCGGTTCCGGTACAAGCTCCACCGGATGTTGGACTTGAAGATGTAACGAAAGGATATGTTCCATGGTCAACATCAAGCAATGCTCCCTGTGCGCCCTCAAGTAAAACTGATTTGCCTTCTGCTATTGCATTGTTAAGGTAAACAGGAACATCTTTAATGTACTGATCAATTTTCTTGTCGAACTCAGTATATTCCTTAATTATTTCTTCAACATCTAATTCTTCTTTATCGTACACTTTTTTAAGAAGATTATTTTTCTCCTGAAGGTTCATTCTTATTTTATTTTCAAGAGTATCACGGTGTAGCAAATCAACAATCTTGATACCTTTACGAGCGTATTTATCAATATAGCAGGGACCAATACCTCTGCCGGTTGTACCAATTTTGTTACTGCCGCTCTCACTAATCTGATCAAGTAATTTATGATAGGGCATAATGAGATGAGCGTTCTGGCTTATGAATAATCTGCCGGTAACTTTAATATTATTCTTTTCAAGAATTTCAATTTCATCTAAAAGAGCTTTAGGATCTATAACAACGCCGTTACCAATTACACAAATAACATTCTCGCGTAAAATTCCTGATGGAATAAGATGAAGGATGTACTGTTTATCGCCAATTTGAACTGTGTGGCCAGCGTTAGCGCCGCCCTGGTATCTTGCAACAATCTCAAACTTTTCGCTTAATATATCTACAACCTTACCTTTACCTTCGTCACCCCACTGGCTGCCAACAAGTATTGACACACTCATCTTACTTATTCTCCGTATTAGTTCGATTCAATGTAATTAAACATGGAAGGAAAACAAAAAACTCCGGGTAAAGAACCGGAGTTCTATGTTCAAATTAAAAAATCAACTTATTTTGAAAAACTTTTTACAGCTTCGTCAACCGAATCAAAATTTTCAAAGATTGTTACAAGTTTTGTAATCAAGAGCAGGCTGTTGATTTTTTCTGTAGCGTTAGCGAGTTTCAGATTTCCGCCGCCGTTCTTCATTGTGGTATATGCGCTTATAAGCATACCAAGTCCGGAGCTGTTCATAAACTTAACGTCAGAAAGGTCGATAATAACGTTTTTCTTATCTTCATCAATTAACTTGTGAAGCAATTCATTAAGTTCACCGGCTTCGGGACCACCCATTATGTTTCCCTTAATTTCAATAATAACAGCGTTGTACTGTTCAACAGTTTTCATTTTCATTATTGCTCCTGTATTTTTCCGTTCAAATTTAATCAGTCACTTTTATTTTTGCAAGCAAATTAAGAGAATTTATTGTTAATTTATAGGTGTTTGTTTCCCTTATTAATTTATTAGGATTTTCCAGTATGTTTTCTTTTAGAAATAGAATTCTTTTTTTCAATTAAGTTAAACGGAACCAGGAAACCATTATATCGTCTAATAAAATGACTGAAAATAAAAACGAAGACGAAATAATTAATATACCTTCTAATACTTCTGACGAAGATTTTATTCTTATAAAGAAATTTATAGAAGGAGACGAGACAACTTTTCGTACACTTGTTCTTAAACATAAGGATAAAGTTAGAAACCTTGTGTTTCTTACAATTGGAAACCGTGAACTTGTAGATGATATTTCGCAGGAAGTATTTATAAGTGTTTTCAGCAAACTTAAATTCTTCAGGTTTGAATCACAGTTTACAACCTGGCTTTACAGAATAACGGTTAATAAGTGTAAGGACCATTTAAGAAAGATCAAGATAAGGAGCATATTTGTTCCTATTAAAGACAATGATTCTGATGCCGAGTACGGAACAAGACACCAGAATGAAAATGTTGATATGCACGAAGTTGTTCACGCAGCAATTGAAAAATTACCTGAGAAATTAAGAGTTCCGCTTGTTATGAGAGAAATGGATGGATTAAGTTATAAGGAAATTGCCGATATGCTTGATACCGAAGTCGGTACAATTAAATCAAGAATATTCAGGGCAAGGGAAACATTAAAAATTTTGCTGCAACCTTTTGAATCGGAATTGTTCACTTAGCTACTTGCCTAATCCGATGAATTATTATGATTGGATTTTCTTATGGAAAAAAATGCATCTCGATCGCTTTTTTTAAAAAAGTGGCTTCCTATTGCAGGATTAGTTCTGCTTACCATAGCGCTTGTCTTATTCTTTAAGAGAAAAAATATTGATGATATAGTACACGAGCAGGAAAAAACCATCGCGGCTTTTTATACAGAAAATTTAAAACCACTCTTCACAGGTTCCTCAATTTCAAAGGAAGATGTATACAACTTCGCTTTTAATAATTCACTGCCTCTGGATAAATCCGGGAAACAGTACTTCAAGCTGAGTGATGTAACAGACAAGAATAATTATTTTGAATTCAGAAATGCATCGCAGGAAGAAAGTGAAAATACCGACCTTGCAAGTTTTGAAGATAACCTTAAGCTTACAAAAAAACAGAGAATTAAAGTTGATTCTATACTTGAATCTTATTCCGGGGATCTTGAAAAGCAAATACTTGTAAACGACAAAAACACAATAGCAATAAACTATGATCTCTGGAATCTGAACAAAGCAATTAAAGCAGATGTGTTCAGGTACCTTGGGCTGGAAAAAATTGATAAACTCAACAAGGATGCTTTGCTTTACTCATCATTAAAGGATAATCCTGCCGTTGATAAAATGATTACGGAAGCAAGGACAAATGAAAATGACAGGTTTATTTTTATCACACCGGATACAATTTTCTCTCATGAATATCGTTATGATGAAAAGGAAATGGAAAGGAAGGCAAGAGATATTGAATTGAAATCTGCTGAATTAGAAAAGAAATTTTCAAACATCAATAAAAATATGAATCTGAAAATTGCTTTCGATAAGATCATTCCGAAAATTTCTAAAAAGTTGTCTAAGGAAAACATAAAACTAAAGATGGACAACAGCTATTGCCGGGTGGAAATTCCTGATATTGAAATTCCTGATATTGAAATACCCGAAATTGATCTTTCTGAACTTGAGGATTTAAAAATAGAACTTGCAGAAATGAATGAATCATTAAAACCGCTTATTGAAAAACAGAAAAGACCCGTAAGATCTTCAAGCGCAAAAAAGAATTCAGGACGAGCAAATAATTATTCCGATTCAGATTCGTACGGCTATGAACTGAATATTGCCCTGCCCGATGTTGGTGAAATTGTTAACCAAAGTCTGGATGCAGTTAAAGTTGCTTTATCTACTTCCGGTCTATCAGAAGAGTTTGCCGATTCGCTTGCCGAATTGATTAATACAGGTGTTGAAGCAAGTATGGACGATTCTATGAGCAAGGAAGATAAAGCCGAATTTAAGAAGGAAATGGAAAAGATGAAGAAAGAACTAAAAAGACTTAAGTATCAAAATCAAAACAATAAATAGACTTGGTTATTAATGAAATTTAATCTGTTCAGGTTTGACCGTACTTATAAGTTGGAAAATGCCATTGCATTTTCTGTAATTCTTTTTTTGTTCAAATTGATTCTGCCTTACGGCAATACTCTTTGGTGGTTAATTCCGAATGAAGCGCTTGTATTTTGTACTTATTACTTTGTTACGGTTTACCTGCTTGAATTTATCCGCAGTAAAAATTATAAACCGTTATCAATTGTTTTAAATGCGGGCATACTTAGTGCAATTATCTTTTTCGTATTATCCTCGCTTCGTCCTATAATCTATAAAGTCTTTGAAGGACTTACACGCGATAACTTTATGTATGCAATTGCTTCCATGTTCTATAATTTTATTTTCATTATGGCGCTTGGATACATATTTGCGGTATTTACTGTCTTGTTCTTTTTAAGGCAAAAGAAAAACCCGAAATTTTATTTTAATACGCTTGTAGCTTTTCTAATTCTTACATCGTTGTCCAACAATATTAATTTTCTTGATCCGAAGATTGATTATATACAGCCGGCGCTAATGGTTGTAACAATCCTGCTCATCTCAATTAATTCAATAAGAATTCCCTGGATTGCTTTCCTAACAAAAAAGGAAAAGATTCAGTTAATAATTATATCAACAGTATTAACGGTTTTATTTATTGTTAATATTGTTCTTTGCGCTTCCGATAACCCGGGGAATAAATTGTTGGTTGAGTTTTCGCCATCGCTGCACCAGTACCTAATGCTAATGATGATTTACGGAGCGAATTTCTTCGGTATAATATTTTTTACAACCTTGTTCCATCTTCCTACTGCAGCGGCTTTTGATCGTAAGGCACAGGAGGCTTCGTCTCTTATAGATTTAAGTAAACTGTTAACGCAGGTTTTTGATTTTAAAGAATTGGCGGATACGGTTACAGACATTACAACCCAGGTTTGTAACTCAGATTCTGCCTGGCTTGTTACAAATGAAGAAAATGTTCTCTCTGTCCGGGCTGTAAAAAATATTAGCTATGTTGAAGCGGACAAAATAGTTTTATCCCTTACAACTGAGCATAATTTAAAATCAATCTCTTCGGTAAAGACAATTAAATTAAACTCTATTAATCATAATAAGTCTGAACAGCAGGTAAAGAATTTTAATTCCCTGGCAGTTGCACCATTAAAGGTTCATAATGATGTTAACGGTTATCTTATTGCCGCAAGAAGAGCCGATGAATTGTTTGATGATGATGACCAGAAATCAATTGGAGCTTTTGCAGACTATGCCGCCGTTGCAATTGAAAACTCAAAGCTGCTTGAAGAATCAATTGAAAAGGAAAGACTTGAAAAAGAACTTGATGTTGCAAGGGAAGTTCAATATAAAATTCTGCCGGATAGAACACCAAAGATTGACAATCTTGAAATCTCAGCTTTTTTTATACCTGCTTTTGAAGTGGGCGGTGATTACTATGACTTTTTTAATTTAAGTGATAACAGGCTTGGTTTTGTTATAGCTGATGTTTCTGGCAAAGGAATTTCTGCCGCTTTCATAATGGCGGAGATTAAAGGAATTTTCGGTTCGCTTGCAAAATTGATTGACAGCCCGAGAAATATTTTAATTAAGGCTAATGATATTTTAAAATTCAGCCTGGATAAAAAGAATTTTGTTACCGCGATATTCGGAATTATTGATCTTGCAAACGAAAAAGTTATTTTCTCAAGATGCGGTCATACCCCATTGCTCTTATCCAGGGAAGGAAGCATAAGCGAATACAAATCATCCGGACTTGGTTTAGGCCTGGACCATACAATGAATTTTGAAAACAATCTGGAAGAAGTAGAGATAAAATTAAAAGAAAATGATATATTAGTATTGTTTACAGACGGAATTACAGAAGCTAAAAACGGAATGCTGGAAGATTACGGAATGGAAAGGTTTGAAAAACTGATATTAAACAACTCCGGCAAACCGATTGATGAATTATCTAACAACATAATAAAAGAAATAAGTTTGTTTTCTCAAGGTAATCCGCAGCACGATGATATAACATTGGTCGTTTTTAAATGGATTTCTACAAAAAATAAAAACGTGGGAGATAGTTAATGGCAGACTTTAATGTGCTTATGCGCCAGGATGATCAGGTAAGTGTGATTGACTTACAAGGCTATCTTGATGCACATACTGCACCCGAACTTGAAAATGTTTTTACCAAGCTTATCGATGACAAGCAATATAAAGTTGTGGTAAATTTCGAAAAGCTTAACTACATAAGCAGCGCCGGGCTTGGTGTTTTTATGGCGTACGTAGAAACAATGCGCGATAATAAGGGAGATATTAAATTTTCAAATATGTCCCCCAAGGTTTATAACATTTTCGATTTGCTCGGTTTTCCACTTCTATATGAGTTCTATCAGGATGAAGTTGAAGCTATTAAAAATTTTAATCCGAAGAGTTAATCTTGATTAGTAACCATAACTCAATAGAAAAAGAATTAAAGGTTAAAAGCACAACAGATAACCTTGAACGGATCAGAGAGTTTATAAAGTCTGTCTCTGCTCAGTCCGGTTTTTCTGATGATGTTATTGATAAAATTTCTCTTGCAGTAGATGAAGCCTGCACAAACATTATTAAACATGCCTATAAAAATTCTCCCAATGGCGATATAGTTATTAATGCAAAGCTTTTCGATAATAAACTTACAGTCTCCATTACTGATTTCGGTCTGGATTTTAATCCCGATTCTGTTCCTGTCCCCGATATTAAAAAATATTATCAGCAACATAAAGTTGGCGGATTAGGTATTTACCTTATGAAAAAATTAATGGATGAAGTAAAGTATAATCCTTCTGTTGATAATAAAAACCAGGTTGTTCTCGTAAAATATCTTTCAAGGTAAATTGTATGGAAAGTATAGATACAATTGCCGCTCAAAGAAACCTTTCTGCTCTTGTCGATTTCGGAAAATATATAAATTCCAGCCTTGATCTTAAAGCAATACTTAACAATTTACTGCTTACCTGCTTTGGTAAATTTCACACCACCAAAGGTATTGTTGCTTTATTTGATGATGACATTCTTAAAATAAAAATTGCCAAGGGGTTTCCTAAAGAAATAGAAAATAATTTTCCTTTAATAACAAGTAATGATATTGCCTGTTCAAACAGTTCTTTAATTGAATTTGAAACTGCGAACAACCTTGTCTTTTGTATGCAGGTAAAATCATCCCACGGTATACTGGGAATGGTTTTTCTTGGTGAAAGAATAAATAAAAAAGAATATTCTTCTGATGATAAGGAATTCTTAAACACAATTATAAATGTGGCGGCTACAGCAATTGATAATTCAATTATTGTTGAAAAGCTTAAAAAGATAAACAGAAAACTTGATTCCAAAGTTACAATGCTTTCATCCCTGTTTGAACTAAGTAAAGAATTCAGCGGTGTGCTTGAAACTCAGAGACTTGTTAAGCTATTAATCTATTCTATTATCGGTCAGCTGATGGTTTCAAATTACTCTGTAATCGTTTGCGAGTCGGAAGGTTTGAATATTCTTGATTCCAAATTTCCCCAGAAAATTTTACTGTCGATACTTCAGAACAGGAATGTAAGCAAAATTGTAAATTCCATTAGAAAAGAAAATTTTGATGATGAGATTAAAGAACTTGCAGTGCTTGGTGTGGAAGTTATAATCCCGATGCAGATTCAACAGGAAACGAAAGGTTTAATTTTACTTGGCAAACGTATTGGTAATATTCCTTATTCGGATTCCGACATTGAATTTATTTATTCTATCGGTAGCCTTGCTATGATATCAATTGAAAATGCAAGACTATTCAAGGAAACTCTCGAAAAGCAGAAAATGGAGAAAGACCTTGAGATTGCAAGGAATATCCAGAAAAATCTTTTCCCGAAATCAATTCCTAAATTAAAAAGTTTTGAGATTGCCGCAATGAACCTGTCATCAAAACAGGTTGGCGGCGATTATTACGATATCATGAAACTTGATGAAAACAGTTGTCTTGTTGCAATTGCAGATGTTTCCGGTAAAGGTGTGCCTGCATCATTATTAATGGCGAACCTTCAGGCGTTTCTTAAAATAACCGCCAAGCACGGAATGGAATTAAGTGAGGCAACCGGCATTATAAATGACCTTGTTTCGGAAAACACAATGGGGGAAAACTTTATTACTTTCTTCTGGGCCATATTTGATGAAAGCAAAAAAAGCATTACTTATGTTAACGCAGGCCATAATCCTCCGTACATAATCAGGAACGGGGAAATAAAGAAGTTGTGTAAGGGAGGAATGATACTGGGAATTCTGAAAACGGTAAAACCTTATATGTCTGAAACCGTCGAATTGATGAGTGATGATGTAATAGTTTTATTTACGGATGGCGTTACCGAGGCAATGAATAAAAAGATGGAAGAATTCAGCGAAGAGAAACTTGAAAAAATAGTTACAGGTAATTACTCTAAAAGTCCGGATGAAATAATGAAAGATATTATTACTGAAGTACAAAACTATGCAGATGGTACAATTCAGTCAGACGATATAACTCTTATGATTATTAAAGTAAAATAATATGAAAACAATTAAGCTGTTCCTTATTAAACATCGGTTTGGATTAACAATTCTATCTGCAGTTGTTACTGGAATAATTGCATTAATCAACTTCTATTTTATCCTTGTTTTGAATCCTGTTTCTAATGATGAGTGTATCTGGGAACCATCAAAAGGATATAATCATACAATCATTTTAACGTTCCGTAATGTAAAGGTTAATGGTGTAACCTGGAATGCAGGAATAAGAGACGGTGATATATTACTGGAAATTGATGATGTAAAATTAAGAAACGCAAATGAAGCTCAGATTACTCTTAATAAAAGAGTTACCGGAGATTATGCTAAATACGTCTACGAAAGAAATGGTAAAAAATACGAGGGACTTGTTTATATTAAGAAACTTATAGGCTTTGGTAACCTGGGGATTGCACTGCTGGGATTCATTTGGCTCGTGGTTGGATTTGTGGTAGTTATGGGTAAGATTGATGGCAAAGTTCAAAGATTATTCTATAGAATAGGAATCGCATTTGTTTTATTTATGTCTATACTGTTTATTTCTGATGCCTTCGGCACAAACCCATTAATAAAATATCTGGGTTTTGTCCTAACCTTTGATGTTATATGGTCTACAGGTGCATTTGCCTTGCCGTTTATGCTTGTGTATTTCTTCCTGCTGTTTCCAAAACCATTTAAGATAATTGAAAAGAAATGGCTTGTAAAAACTTTGGTTATTTCTTCAATTGCCGTGTTCCTGGTTTCTTATATCTATAGATGGTTTGTTGTTTATATACCCGATAACCCGGTTATGTATCAGTGGGTGGTTAGAGCTGCTAACATTGGGATTGGTTTAGGTTTACTAATAGGATTTATATTACTCTTTATCAATTACAGAAGAATAAAAACAAAGGAAGAAAGAAAACCTTACTTCATAATTCTTATTGCTTACACTCTTGGTTTACTTTCTGTAGTTTATGTGAATACTCTGGCAAATGTTATTGCCGATACGATATTCAATAACCCCGAATATTATATGCCCATCATCTTGGTTGCTTTAATACCGGTATCATTTGCTTATTCTATATTTAAATATCAGTTAATGGATTTAAGCATTGTTGTAAAGAATACTATAATTTATGGTGTGGCTACTGCATCTATTGCAATAATCTATTTATTGTTTTCTTATGTGCTTGGTCAAAGTATCGGGCTTGCCATAGGTACCCAATACCGCAGCGCTATTGCGGCAATTGCGTTTGTAATTTTTGCTTTCATTTTTCAATCGACAAAAGATAAATTCCAGAGATGGCTTACGCGGAAGTTTTATCCCGAACAGTTTACTTACCAGGAAGTGGTTTTAAAGTTCAGTAATGAAGTTGTTACTATTGTTGGCAAAGATAATATCCTGGATAATATGACGGAAACATTCGTTTCATCATTAAAGATAAAACGCTTTGGTATTTTATTGCAGGAAAACAATTCGGCTGTTTATCTGTTAAAACGGGAATTTGGTATAACCACAACTAACATAAGAATAAATGATGATAACAAGCTTTTACATAACTATGTTATGGACCGGATTAAAATAAATCAGCAACCTTTCATCGATCAGCAGAAATTTACGGAGATATTCCCGGAAGAAAGTGAATTACTCTTATCAGAAGAAATTTTTACGATTGTTCCGATGATAATAAAATCCAAAATTATCGGACTTCTTTTATTCGGAGTAAAATATTCGGGTTCAGAGTTTGCCGGTAAAGATATAGAATTACTTTGTGCTGCTGCTAACCAGGCAGGTGTTGCTCTAGAGAATGCGCGCTTGTATGAATCGGAAGTAAAGAAGCTTACCATAGAAAGAGACCTTGAGAACGCAAGAAAAATTCAGGAGAGCCTGCTTCCGAAAGAACTGCCCAAATTGGAAGGGTTAGAGATTTGTGGTAAAATGATTCCTGCCATGCAGGTTGGTGGTGATTATTTTGACCTGATCCAGATTTCTCCGACAAAGCTTTTTGTAATTGTAGGAGATGTTTCAGGCAAAGGTTTGTCCGCTTCTATTTATATGTCTAAACTCCAGACTATGGTTCAGCTTTATTGTGTTGAAGGAAGTTCACCCAAGGATATTCTTGTACAAATAAACAAAAAAATATATGAGAATATCGAGCGGAACTGGTTTATAACTGTAAACCTTGCCTTAATTGATACGGCAACCAAATCCATTAAATTCTGCAGGGCGGGTCATGCTCCGTTATTAATTGTAAACAATACTATAAACATTCTTCAGTCAAAAGGAATTGGTTTAGGGCTGGAAGAAGGAAAAATATTTGAAGAATCACTTGAAGAAACTGAAATTCAATTTAAACATAATGAAGTATTTGTGTTCTTTTCTGACGGCATAAGTGAAGCAATGAACGAGAAAAATGATTTGTATGGAATTGAAGGATTAGCCGAGGTAATAAAGAATAATAGTTCCAAACCGGTAAAAGAAATTATGTCTGAAGTGATGAGATCAATTGAAACCTTCCGTGGAAACTATGAACAGAACGATGATATAACCATTGTGTTGGTTAAGCCGGTATAAGCAACCACCTGTTTATTATTTCCATATTATTATTGAGATTGTCAACAACTCAAAATCTTCTCTTTATAATATAGATAGATTATCTGACATCATTAAAACCCGCGTTGAACAAGGTATTTCATTTCCGCATCACAATAAATTCAATTTGTTTTATCAGGTTCCTAAAATTTGAATGCGAATTTTAAATTGATTCAACGGAACATTCGATTGACATTTCAATATATAATAATTAATATTGCAACCGAAAAAGGGAAATAAAGTACCGCATCTTAAATGTTTTCTTGGAGGAGAGCTTAAAGAATGTTGTTTCATCTTATTATTGTTTTTTCCTTTCGCAGACTTTGTGCTGGCTGGATTGAACTATTGACAATTCATTTAACATAGGTCCTGTTGTGTCATCAAATCATTTATCATCTTATAAAAATCATTTAAGCTCGTATTTAGTTTTTTCCTCAGGTGATTTTTTACCCGAAGTTTTTTGCATCTCAACAAAGGAGTATCGCGTATTATGAAAATTAAAACTACTATGTTTATCTCAAAGCGATTTCTGCCCGTAATACTGCTTTCTGTTCTTACACAATTTATTTTTATCTCCACCGTAAGTCCACAGGTAAAACTGGCGCAAACAGGATTTGGATTCTTAAGTGTAAGTACGGATGCCAGGGCAACAGGTATGGGTGAGGCAGTTACTACAGTCGGCGGAACAGCAACTTCTATGTTTTATAACGCTGCAGGAATTGCAGATATGACTTCACTTGTCCAGGCGGGTGTAAGCCAAATGACATGGATAGCAGATATAAAATATTTTTCCGGTGCTGTTGCATTCGCTCCGTTCCAGGGAGAATACGGTGTTATCGGTTTGGATTTTACAAGAGTCAATTATGGTGAATTCAAATTTACAAGTGTTGCTAATAACGAGCAGGGATTTGTTGATCTTAATGGATATCCCGAACCGTATTCATATGCTTTAAAACTTGTTTACGGTAAAAAGCTTTCACAGGAATTCTCAGTTGGTGGCAGAATAAAGTATGCATATCAGAATCTTGGAAACAGCCTTGTTCCTGTTTATAATCAGGTTATAAGAGATTCTGTATTAACAACAGATACAACATATCAGGTAAAAGAATATTCTCTGGATGTTCTTGCGTTTGACTTTGGTACAATCTATAAAACAGGTTATAAAAGCTTAGCATTTGGAATGTCGATCAGCAACTTCTCAAGGGAAATTGCCTACGAACGTGAAAATTTTCAGCTGCCGCTTACATTCAGATTCGGTGTATCAATGAACCTGATTGATTTTGTGCCAAGTATGGCAGACCATAGCGCTTTCATTTTATCTATTGATGCCGTACATCCCCGCTCTTATTCTGAGTATCTGAATATCGGTGGTGAATATGTTTTTATGAACATGCTTGCTCTAAGAGTCGGTTATGTTACTAAACAGGATGATTATGGACTGACGTTCGGACTTGGCATCAATAAATTCGGTTTCGCATTTGATTATTCATATATATCACACGAGATTTTAAATAATGTCCAAAGGTTCTCAGTAAGTTTTGCCCTATAATGTTTTCTGAGTGCCATATATATTAGAGGAGATTAAAAATGAAATTTTTGTACACCTTGCTTATAACTTTAGTTTTAGGCTTCTCCATTTCCCTTCTTGCCGGAACCACAGGAAAGATTGCAGGTAAAGTAACTGATGCGGAAACCGGGCAACCTCTTGTTGGTGTTAATATTATTGTAGAAGGAACTTCATTGGGAGCAGCTACAAATATTGATGGTTCATATGCAATACTTAATGTTCCTCCGGGTACGTATAATGTAAGATTCAGTATGGTTAGTTATGAAAGGATTATAGTCCGGGGTGTTGTTGTTGAAATTGATTTAACAAGTACTGTTAATGCTGAGTTGAATTCAGCAACCTTAACTGTTGATGAAGTTGTTATATCTGCACGTCAACCTGTAGTTGTTAAGGACGTTGCAAATAGTGTAACAAATATTAAAACGGAAAACATTCAGACACTTCCGGTTCAGACAGTTTCGGAAGTTTTAAATTTACAGGCTGGTATCCAACAAGGCAGTACCGGAATACTTGTCCGCGGTGGCGGTGCAAACCAAACAGTGTATATGGTAGATGGAATGAACCTTAATGATGAACGTTCTAACATTCCTTACTCGGCAGTAAGTTTAGCATCTGCTAAAAATATCCAGGTTCAAACCGGTGGTTTTAACGCTGAATACGGAAACGTTAGATCCGGTATTGTAAATATTGTAACAAAAGACGGTGAAAGAGACAGGTACACTGCAACAATAAACGTTTCTATTGCACCACCTCAGAAAAAGCATTTTGGTATTTCACTGTACGATCCTAATTCATATTACAACCGCCCCTATACAGATCCTGCCGTTTGCTGGACTGGAACAGATAACGGAGCATGGGATGAATATACACAGGAAAGTTATCCCGAATTCCAGGGATGGAATGAAATTGCATTAAAGACTCTTCAGGATAGTGATCCGAAAAATGATTTAACTCCTCTTGGTGCAAAAACATTATGGGAATGGCAGCGCAGGCGTGCAGGAGATATTAAAAAACCGGATTATACAATTGATGCTGGTTTTGGTGGCCCGGTTCCTTTTATTAGTCGTATGCTCGGCGATCTTCGCTTTTATTTTACCTACTTTGCGGAACGTGATATGTTTATCTATCCGCTATCCCGTGATGCTTATACAAATAACCACGCGGAATTGAAATTCAATGCGAATATTACTCCTGATATTAAACTTGTAGTTAAGGGAATTTATGGTGAGGACCATTCAGTTTGTACAGATCAATGGACAACTACACCAACTGGCTCTCTGTTAAAAAGTCAGTCTGAAGTTGCCGATCTTTTATCTGCCTCCGATGGAATGAATATTTTATATATGCCGGATTATTTCAGTCCAAGTTCTGTCTACCGTAATGTAATTGGTGTATCATTAACTCACGTTTTAAGTCCAACAACTTTTTATGATTTCACTTTCCAGAGAAATGAAAACATTTATAAAACCTATCAGGCAGAATTGCGTGATACATCAAAAATATATCAACCTGTTCCCGGATATTTTGTTGATGAAGCTCCCTGGGGATACTGGGGATACAGTACCGGCGCTATTGACGGTGTAACAAGTATGGGTGGTTGGATGAATCTTGGCCGCGATAAAAGCGTGAATACAACAACATCATTAACTTTCAACCTTACAACCCAGATAGACAAATATAACCAGGTTAAAACAGGAGCACAGTTTTATTATAATGACATGAATATTAACTCCGGCACTTACAGCCCGTCAATGTCTACCTGGACAAGAGATTTACGGTATCATATTTTTCCATACAGACTTGGTGTATACGCACAGGATAAGTTGGAATTTCAGGGATTCATTGCAAATATCGGTGCAAGACTGGATTATTCTGACCCTAATACTAATGCAATCGATATTGATCCTTATGATAATCTTTTTAGTGCCGGTGCCGGAAAACAGATTTCTCAGAATGCAAATAAATCCGATTCTGAATCACAACTTTATATTAGTCCGCGTGTTGGAATTTCACATCCGATAACCGAAAATTCAAAATTATATTTCAACTACGGGCACTTTGTTTCAGAAGCTTCCTCATCATACAGATTCCGTCTTCAGCAGGAATCAAATGGTCAGGTTGATTATATAGGTAATCCTAATCTTGCTTATGAAAAGACTATTGCTTACGAACTTGGTTATGAACAGAATATTTACAACCAGGTACTTCTTCATCTTGCGGCATATTATAAAGATGTAACTCATCAGCCGGGCTGGGTGCTTTATCAGAGTATAAATACATCTGTAAATTATTACCAGGCTTCAAACAATAATTATGCTGACATACGCGGATTTGAAGTTACATTATCAAAAGTTGCCGGAGGATGGTTCAGAGGATTCATTAATTATACATATAATGTAGTTACATCCGGTTACTTTGATATTACAGAATACTATCAGGACATTAACAAACAGCGTGAATATTTGTTACTTAATGAACAACAATCCAAACCGGTACCGCAACCTTATGCAAGAGCAAATTTTGAATTTGAAACCCCGGATGATTTCGGACCGGAATTCTTAGGTATTAAGCCACTTTCGGGTTGGAGCTTAAGCATTATTGCCAACTGGAGAGCAGGAGCTCATGCAACTTATAATCCTAATAATATACCTGGTGTTTCAAACAATGTTCAGTGGGTAGATTACTGGGGTGCAGATCTTAGGTTAGCAAAAGATTTCAGAGGATTTGGCGATTTGCTGAAGAACTTCAGTTTTCAGATATATATGGATATCACCAATGTATTCAACTTTAAATTTCTTAACTATGCAGGCTTCGTAGATTCATACGACTACCAGGATTACCTTTCATCACTTTGTTTCGATTGGGAAACAGGCTATCAGAAAGGTGAAGATCGTATTGGTGACTATCGTCCGGGCGATGTTGCTTATGATCCTCTGGTTCCTAATCCTAATAATGATCCTGAAATTACTGCTGCAAATAATCGCAGAAAGGATACTAAATCATATATCAATATGCCAAATAATGAATCTGTTTCGTTTCTTAATCCCCGTTATTTTAGTTTTGGTATCAGGGTAAATTTATGAGAATATTACTTGATATAATCAAAGGGAGTATTATAATGTTTCGTGTACACAAAAGTTTAATGACTATAGTTGCAGCAATTTGTTTGTTTTCAGTTACACCTCCGTTGTCTGCTCAGGTGTCCGAAACACAAACACGTTATATCCGGATCGGTTCTCTTCAGAGCAGGTTTACTGCAATTGGTTCTGAAAGAGC
The DNA here is from genome assembly GCA_964537965.1 of uncultured Melioribacter sp. Classification (GTDB taxonomy): domain Bacteria; phylum Bacteroidota; class Ignavibacteria; order Ignavibacteriales; family SURF-24; genus SURF-24. Next base: position 17,383 of record CAZIDB010000016.1, read on the forward strand.
ATGGAATAATGTTTACTACGAAGGTTTAACCTGGCCTTCAGATTATCTGTTGCAGGATAATGCTGTTATTGAACGTACCTTTATGGGTTGTATGGATTTTACCGACTCTAAAGGCCAGCATTGGGATAGATATTGCCATAACGTTTCAACTGCTTTTGCATCAGTTAGTATATTTCCTATGGTAATAAAACAAACCGCAAAGTTTCCAAATCCTATGGTTAATGTAGATGGAGTTGATATTAGTGCTCCTTATACCGGTGATGTAGATGCAATTGATCCGAATCAGGTTGCTGACAGAATAGTAACAAATGTTGTAAATACTTCCATGGGTATAACAATGACAAGAAAAGTACATGCTTTCAGTCAGCAGTACCACGATAACTACTTTATCATTGAATATACGTTTAAGAATACAGGTTATGTAAGTGCAGAGAATAAAAAAGTTCTTGATGCAACTGTAAAAGGATTTCGCTTTGGTTTTATGAACCGTTACAGTGTCTGCCGTGAAGGTGCGGATAAGATGGGTTACGATCAGGAATACGGAAAACATAGCTGGGTTACAAGAAGAGGCGAAGATTATCCCCAGCATGCCGGTGAGGTTGCAAACCTTACAGAGTCTAGTCCGCTTCCTAATTGGTTACGTGCAGGTTTTGAATGGACAGGACAGAGAGACCTGAATGCTTATGATAATATCGGTTCACCGGATATTTTAAAGGGAACCGGAAGATTATGTTCACCTCAGCATGCCGGTATAGTTACACTTCATGTAGACAAATCAACTTCAGACAGAGCAGATGATGTTAATCAGCCTGCAGTCCTTGGCTGGCATGCCGGCGATACATATCCAAGCCTTGGTGATATGTCGCTTTCTACCGCTCCTCTTCATAATAACATGTATGATTTATTAAGCGGAATACCTTATAAAGGAATAGGCAATGGCAATCCTTCTCAGCGTTTTGATGAAGCTTACCAGGCTACCGTTGTAGATCCATATAAAGTTCATGGAGATGGCGGCGGTACAGGACTTTGGATTGGGTATGGCCCCTGGGATATTGCTCCCGGTGATAGTGTAGTTCTTGTACTTGCAGTTGGCGTTAGCGGATTAGACAGAACAGCCTGCTGGCAGATTGGTAAAAGATGGTATCAGGCTTATAGGAATGCAAGCGATTTGGGACCGTTCACTTTACCTAATGGTTCAACAACTACTGATGAGAATGTTTATAAAAACACTTGGGTATATACGGGCAAAGATTCTATTATGCAAACCTTTAGCCGTGCTGTAAGAAATTATGAGCTTGGTTATAATATTCCTCAAGCGCCTCAGCCGCCTGCAATATTTACTGTTACTTCCGGTGGTGATAGAATTAGTCTTACCTGGGATCCAAGCCCATCTGAAAGCGAAGCTGGTTTTGGCGGGTATAAAATCTTCAGGGCTGTTGGAACACCAGATACAGTCTTTAATGAAATTGCCAGCCTTGGTCCGGGTTCAAAAAGCTTTGATGATGTTACTGCTCAAAGAGGATTCTCTTACTATTATTATATCTGTGCTTTTAGTGATGGCAGTAATAATGCAACAGGTAAAGCAAATCCTGCAGGTAGATTATTAAGCAGCAGATTCTATACTAAGACAAATTATGCTGCTTATTTAAGACGTGCACAAGGCCCACAGCTAAGTCAAAATATGACTGATAGTATACCAATGGCAAATGTAAATTTGGTAAAGTTTGATGAAAAGGATTCTCTTAAAAATGTTGTTGAATTCCGTATCGATCCGCAATTTGCAGATAAATACGTAAATGTTGCTTTAACGGAATTCAGCATTACCATAATTGACACAGGCGGTTTTGCAAAAACAATAACCCCTCCTGAAGGTATGTTGCCGATTCATTTGAGCAATGATATTGACAGCACAACATCATTTAAGTTTGAGTTGGATTCAACCTGGGTAAAAACTGCAAGCAAGTTGTGGTATAAAGTCAGAACATACAATTCATATTTACCGGATGCTATTGCGATTACACTGAATGGTACAAGAATAAATCTTCCTGCTTCAACTATTCCTTCATTTAATAAATGGATAGATGCAGTAAGAATTGTACCTAATCCGTATAATATCAGATCAGCGGAATTGCAGTATACAGGTGAACCGGACAAGATAATGTTTCTTAATATCCCAGGTCATTGCTTAATAAGAATATATACGGAGAACGGAGATCTTATTAATACAATAGAACATGAAAACGGCAGCGGTGATGAGAGATGGAATTCAAATACCTTTTCAGGTCAGGTTGTTGTAAGCGGTGTGTATATAGTTCACTTTACGGTTACACAAGATTTTACTGATCCATTGACAGGTGAAGTTAGATATCGTAAAGGAGATACAGCATACCAGAAGTGTATAATAATAAGGTAATTGAATTGAGCTTATATAATAAGTTTGATTCTTATTAATTGTTCTTATTCTAACTTGAGGTCATTCATTATTAAGGCATTACATAAGTTGATGCCTTAAGTAAAAATGCTAAAAGAAATACTATCCTGTAATTTACAGCAAGAGTAAGTTGGGATAGATGAAATAAATTGTGGAGAAAGCATGAAAAAAAATTTACTCAAATCATTTGTAATAGTAACGTTACTTATGTTTGTATCGTCGGTTTATTTTGTCGGTTGTTCCGATGAAGAAGCTCCGAGCCTTTATAATCCGCCAGGTACAGCAGGCACTCCTGAAATTACATCGGTTGATCCTCCTGCGGTTGCAATAGGTGCTGTAACTGTAATTACAATTACAGGGAAGAACTTTTCATCGGATGCATCTAAGATGAAGGTGTACTTTGGTAAAGAAGCTGCCAATATCGTATCCGCTTCTCCTACACAGTTGACGGTTATTTCTCCGAATGTCTCCGGTGATATGAATATAAGAGTAGCTAATCAATCTTCTGTTCCGTTCAGCAATTCATATCAATATACATTAACTCCGGCGGCCGAGGATTTTTATCCTGCTGCAGGCGATTCGGTGAACAGACCATACAGTTTTGTGTTTGATAAATCCGATAATATTTTTTCATACAATGCATCTTTAGGTGTCTACCAGATTGCACCGGACGGTGTAGCAACACTCTACTCTCCGAAATCCGGTGAGGCGTACTGGACAAGTATGAGATTTGGTACAAATGGTGTTTTGTATGGTGTAAGAGGAAGCGCTCAGGCAATTTTTACTATACCGGCAAATGCCGGCGGTACAGTAAAAAATTCTGTGTGGGTTTCATTAACTCCGGCAACAATAAAAATAGCAAAAATAGAATTTGATCCCCTTGGTAATATGTGGGCTGCAGGAAAAAATACTGCTATCTACAGAATAAAATCCGATAAGAGCTACGTATCATTCCCATTCGATTATAACGTAACTGCAATGCGTGTGTTTGTAGATAATGGAACAACTTATTTATATGTCGCCGCACAAGGCGCTTCTTCAACCACTATTAAACGTTTACCAATTGACGCTAACGGCGATCTTGGAGCACCGGAAGACTATTTTGACTTTTCTGGGAATTACGGCACAGAATGTATAATAAATGATATGACATTTGCTGCTGACGGTACTCTCTACCTTGCAACTGATTTACCTTCACCAATAGTATATATTAATACTAATAAATCTCACGGTTTATTGTACCAGGGAATATTACTGAAATCTCCGGCGCTTTCTATTACGTGGGGAAATGGTAATTACCTTTACTACGTAAGAACAAGAATTAGTGAAACTTCAGGAAAGTTTAAATTAGCCCAGGCAATTGTTAAAATGAATATGCTTAAACCGGGAGCTCCTTATTACGGAATGTAAAAGTGAATCGTAAAAATAAATTCTGAAAAGAAATTCTTTTAGATCCCGTTTTAAGTTCTTTTAAAACGGGATTTTTTTTAATGTTCATTTAAAATTGTAGTTGAATTATTCCAACTAACTTATACTGTGAGAAAAATAATTTTTAACTTAGCTTGATAACAGCTTTACAAATCATTCCAGAAACAATTTTTAGTTGAAGGGAAAAACCATGAATAAATCAATTTATGTTAAATTCTCAATCATAATACTGGTAACAATTTTTTCTATAAACTTAGCGCAGCAAAAAAAGTATGAAACCATTCCTCCTGTTCCAAGGGAAATGAGGGCTGCGTGGATTGCTACAGTTGCAAATATTGACTGGCCATCCCGACCGGGTTTGTCAGTTGATGAACAGCAGAAGGAAATAATAGCAATAATTGACCGGGTTGCAGAATTAAATCTGAATACAATAGTGTTACAGGTTCGTCCGCAGGCAGATGCATTTTATAAATCTGATCTTGAACCATGGTCCTATTATCTTACAGGACAACAGGGAAAAGCACCCGAACCATTTTATGATCCGCTTGAATTCTGGATTTCGGAATCACATAAAAAGGGAATTGAATTACATGCATGGTTAAATCCTTACCGGGCTAAACACAGTGCAATGCGTGGTGAAGATGCGCCGAATTCAGTATTAATAACAAAGCCGGGCTGTGCAAAAAAACTTGGCAATGCCGGGTTTTACTGGCTCGATCCCGCACAAAAAGAAGTTCAGGATCATTCATATAATGTTGTAATGGATATTGTTAAGCGATATGATATAGATGCAATTCACTTTGATGACTATTTCTATCCTTATCCTGAATATAATGACGGCAGAGATTTTCCTGATGATGATACTTATGAAGCTTACAAAAAAAATGGCGGAACTTTAGAACGCGGAGACTGGCGCCGTGATGCGGTGAATAAATTTATTGAAAGAGTTTATAACGGAATTAAAAGTGAAAAGTCTTGGGTTAAGTTTGGAATAAGTCCGTTTGGTGTTTACAGACCAGGTTATCCAAGCAGTATCGGAGGAGGATTTGATCAATACGCTACGTTATATGCCGATGCAAAATTATGGCTGAACAAAGGATGGTTGGATTATTATGTACCCCAGCTTTACTGGAATATATCAAGAGTGGATTTAAGTTACCCTGTGCTTCTTGAATGGTGGCAATCTGAAAATACAATGAAACGCAATCTTTGGCCCGGTCTGTTTATTCGCCCGGAAGTTAACGGCAGAACAATGGCGCTTGAGATTGTTAACCAGGTAATGGTAACAAGAGGAATTGTTCCGAATTCAAAAGGGAATATGTTTTTCAGCATGAAATCTCTAATGCCAAAAGATAGTTTAACAGGCAGGATGCTGCTTGAGGGACCATACCGTAACAAGGCTTTAATTCCTTCATATTCGTGGCTGGATAAAATTCCTCCTGCAGTTCCGGAAATCAAAACAGAAAAGAACAGCCAAGAGATTAAAATTTCCTGGACGACCGGCGGAAACGAAAAACCATTTCTCTATGTTGTATATTCTAAGCAAGGTGAGAGATGGATTTATGATATCCTGCCGGGAGATAAATTAGAAACGGTGTTATCATTAGATAAAAAGGTTACCTTGATTGCTATAGGCGCCATTGATAAATGCGGTAATGAAAGCAGAAGTGAAATTTTAAGCGTTGAATAAAAAAATGATTTGACAAATTAAAGAAGGGAATGAATTTATTTTACATTATCCCTTCTTTAATTGCTTTTGCTACTGCCTGGGATTTTGAGTGAACGTGAAGTTTCTGGTAAATATGTCTGATATGATTTCTTACAGTTTGAAAACTTATAAACAATTTATTTGAAATTTCATCGGTTGACAGACCTTCAACTATAAGCAAAAGAATTTCTCGTTCCCTGTCGGATAAATTATCCTTGCCGTTACTTTGCGGTATATGATTCTTGAATAAGTTTATAGCTTTTCTCGCAATTGTAGGTGTCATAGGTGAACCACCCTCGTAAGCATCCTCAATTGCCTGTATAATTCTGATCGGAGCGGACTTTTTCAGAATGTAACCGTCTGCACCGGCTAATATTGAACGGAATACATTTTTATCATCTTCGAACACGGTTAAGATTACAATGCTTACATCCGGGAAGTTTTGTTTTATCTTATCAATGCCCTCTATACCGGAAATGCCCGGCAGGTTAATATCCAGCAGGATAACATCAGCCTGGTTCATTTTTTCCAAAGCTTCTTCAACAGAAGAATATCGGCCGGTACAATTAAAACCTTCAGTTGAGCTTAAAATAAAAGCGATGCTTTCTCTGAATTCCTTGTGGTCTTCGATTATTACAACATTAATATTCATTTGATCTTCTTAAATGTTCCGGATGCTTTAATTCCGATTCTAAGATTTTGAAAAAATAGTTTTAATGCAATAGTCCATTTGCGTCATTTTTCTATTGAAAGCACAATCCTTGTCCCTTTTGCCGGTTCAGAAGAAATTAGTAAACCGGCATTAATTTCTTTCGCTCTTTTTATCATGTTAAAGATGCCGTTTCCAAAAGAAACATTGGTAAGGCTAAATGTCTGTGTAAGAGCGGAATCAATAATTATTTTATCTGTACTGCTCATTCCGGCGCCGTCATCTTCAATTGTGAAGATAAGATTATTACCATCCGGTCGAATTTTAAACATTACGTTCTTTGCTTTGGAATGCCTGATTAAATTATTAGTAGCTTCTTTTAGAATAAGATAAATGTTCTTCCTGGTTTCCTGGTTTAATGCAATTTGTTTTTGAATTTCGTTAAATGTAAATGTACATTGGATGCCCTTTGCATGACAACTATCCGCAATAAAAGATTTCAGTTTGGTGACCATATCTTCAAGGTTATCCTGGTAAGGTGAAACGGTCCACACAATATCTGTAATTGATTCGGAGGCTTCACTTAGTAACATAGAAATTTTACCTGACAGTTCTGCCTGTTTATTATCTTCCCTGTTTAGCGTTCTGCTTAAAGTTTCTGAATAAATATATGCGCTGCTGATTGTTGATGCGAGGTCGTCGTGTAGATCTCTTGCAATTCTGTCTCTGGTTTCCTGTTTTTCAATTTTAGCTTTTTTAATTAATGTAATGCGTTCATAAATCAAATGTAGAATCAACAGGTAAAATAACAAGGAAAGTATCGGGAGCGTTGAGGAAAGGAAAAATGATTCGTGACGAAATAGAAGAGATAATACAAAGTAGATTAACACACCAATGAGATAGAAAACTGTTCTTCTTCTGTTTTGCCAATTGTATTTTTTTACAGCCATCAAGTTGGAAATGAAAATCATAACGGCAGCAATAAATAATTTGAAGGCTTCAAAATGAGTCTGCGGATTTATAATAAAACGATTTGCCGATTTTAATGCCAGAGTCCGATATCGTTCAAACCCATTTTCTTCACTAATAAAAATTCTTGAACCTGCCTTTATATTCCGAATTGTTTTTTCTGTTCCACTTGCAGGGAAATAAATTCTGATGTCAAAATATTCTCCGTCCGGTAACCCAAAGTGGACTTCTTTGGAGTTGATAGAAGCATACCCGCTTCCGCCATTAATTTCTCTGAATCCCAGGAGATAATTATTATCCCCTGAGTGGCCGCCTTTGTATAAAAATATTTTTGCTCCAACTGCGTCTCTGTTGCTTTTGGTGCCCTCAACATTAATGAGGATATATCTTTTATCATTCAGATTATTCAGTAAAAGAGTTGAGTTAGCGTTTATATAATTTGCAAGATAAATGTCGATATCCCCATCGTTATCAATGTCTCCTGTTGCTGTTCCGGTGCTGTAGCCTCCAAGTGTTGCGCCAAATTCTGATGATACATCAATAAATTTTTTGCCGGTAATATTTTTATAAAATTTATCTTCATATATATTTGCAACGAACAAATCTAAAAAACCGTCGTTATCAAAATCTGCAAAGCTTGCGCCATAGCTAAGCATAGAATCAAGTCCTATCATCTCCTCAGTCTTATCATCAAATATTCCTTTACCGTTATTAATATATAGTCGGTTAGAAATTTTCCTGTTGGTAACAAACAAATCAAGGTCGGCATCATTATCAATGTCTGCAAATACAACTGCATTGCTTTTAGCAAAGGATTCTCCTTCAACTCCGGCAGTTTTAGAAATATCTGTAAATTGAACCTTACCGGTTTGAGAAAATTCATTTCTGAATAATAAATTTTTCCTGTACCAGTTGGCTACATACAAATCAAGATCGCCGTCATTATCAATATCACCAAATGAAGCGCCCATGCCGCCTAATTCTGTTTTTAATCCAGCATCATCTGAAACATCAGATAAATAACCGTTTCCGTCATTTAAAAAAAGTTTGTTTGATGAATATTCGTTTGTAACAAAAAGATCAGGATCTCCGTCATTATCAACATCTCCAAGGATGGCGGCATTGCTTCTGGCATTAGTGCATTGACCTCTGTTTCTCTGACCTGAGACATTCCAAAAGTATCCTGAACCGTCATTTAAAAACATCTGGTTGTCTCTAATAAGATTGCAAAGATATAAATCGGGATCGCCGTCATTATCAATATCACCAGATGTAACACCCAGATAAAGATCAGGATTTGCTGTTGAGTTACTTAATACTCCCGTTACTTCTCTTGATGTAGCCTCTTCCAGAAAAATAATATTTTCAGGGCTTGGAGAACCGGTTAAGTTTTTAATGCCGTTAATGTATAAACGGTTGGGGTCAAAAATACAAACCGCATAAATGTCCTTTCGTCCATCCTTATTAAAATCATCAATTGCAACTCCATATTCATCGTTAACCTCTCTTCCGTAGAGGTAGATTTTTTTCTGATCGAATCCCGGGCTTTTTTCATTTGCAACAATTTTATTTTTATTATAGCAAAGAATTATTCCTCTTGCTCCAACCGCCCAGCCTTCATCTTTGTTTTGCATATTTATGGCTGAAAGGTATGCGTTTGTATTTGTAATAGTCTTTTCCCATTTACCGTTTGAATAATGAAGGATGATACCTTCTGCACCTGCCGCCCAGATATTATTCTCATCAATAATTGAAACAGAAGCCATTTTATATAACAGGTTATCACCGGAATGAAATTTTGGCACACCGTTTTTAATAATGTACAATTCATTGTCGGCTAATAGCCAGCCGTCATTCATTGTTGTAAAGTTAGTTGAGTGAATTTTTTTCTCGGGAAAGATACGATGCCAACTTTTTCCATCATAAAAAAACAGGTACTTAGAATAAACATGAACCCAGACTTTCCCGGATTCGTCGCCATATATATTTGAAATTGACTCTTCGGGAAGAGGAGAAGAAAAATACTTCCACGTCTTGCCATTATAAAAAGCTATCTCGCCAACCCCGCCAACCCAGCCTGTACCATTTGACAGGAAGTTCATCGCTGTAATCTGGTTAGCAAGCGGAGAAACAATCTTTGTCCACTTTGAATTTTTGTAATGATATAAGTCCGATTGATTAAATATTGTTAATGTAGAAATCCAGTAATCATCTTTATTTAGAACTGTAAACCTGTCAATCTTTTCAATTGTTGGAGAATACTTTGCAAAAGACCATTTGCTCCCGTCAGATTCAAGTATCTTATCCCCAATTATCAATCCATAATTATCAGAAAAAATGTTGACGTAGTTTAAGGTGGTTTTTGTAGGTGAATCAATTAATTGCCAGGAGGGGTTGCCTGTGTTGCTTTTTTTCTCTTTACCATTAACTAATGAAAAAAAGAAAATAAAGAGAATAAAGGAGTACTTTACTTTGTGTTGATTTAACTGCATATAGAAAATTTATTGCAGAACGAAGATAATAAATTTCCTTGTTAGAAAAATGTAATATTCTTTTTTGTTAATTCATTACTGTCCAAAATAAAATTAAAAGTGAATAAAAGATTCAAAAAAGTTCTGTTTTAGATGAAAATTTTCGTTTTTAAAATCAGTCTCTCATTGCTTTCTTCATTGAGTAAATGATAAATTATTACTGTACTTTTCTTAGCGTAAGAAAAGTACGAAAAGAAACATGCACTATAAAAGAAATTCTAAAATTTTCCTTCGTTCCGTTACAGAAAAAGAACTCCCCCGATTAAATCGGGGTCAAACAGCTTTTTCTGTTTAACACTTCACTTTGGATAATTTTTTAACGAATTTCTTTTAATGTGCATGCCTTTAAATAATTATTTGAAACAGATATAATTTATTTAGTTGTTGGTGAAGATTAGTTCTGCTTATTACCAGGATTAGAATCTTTTTGTTTTGATTTTGGGATTGTGTCTTTAATCCTTTGCTTTACCTTTTCAAGGAATCTTTTAGCCCAAACAAATTCAGTTGCAAGAATTGCAAGCCCGGCAGGAATAACAATAAATGCTGGTCCGGGCAGTACAAGCATTGCAACGCCGACTAATAAAACTGAAAATCCGACTATAGCTATTATAATTTTTTTTACTTGTTTTAAGCTCTTTATTATCATTCTAACTTTCGATTTATTCAGATAGAATATAAAAATAATTTTGGGTGCAATCAAAGTTTGAATCCGACTATTCGGCGAATGCAGGAAAAATAGCGGCGGAAAAATCATGTACAAGTTGATATTAAAAGAGGAAAGGAATGGAAATACTTATGCGCCTGATTTTGTAAAGCAGCAGCATTAATAAATGATAAGGTTTTATAATGGATACAAATTTTTCTCTTTAAATATCTTGACAAATTTATTTTTATTTTTGCGATATTGTTGTCGGATTTATTGGTTTAAGGATAATCCGAAGTTTTAGTATTGTAAGTCCTTTTATTTAATAGATGCTCTGAATTTTCTGTTGTCTATAATTTAATTGCGGGAGGAAGTACTTATGAAAGATGTTTACTATAACAGCCCTTTTATTCTCATTTTAAGATAGCTATTAAATTATCTAATCCTGATTTGCACGAAAGAACATTCAGCGGTGTAAATCTTGCTTCAGGTATATATGTGTATAGAATTACTGCTATGGGTATTGAAAGCGGTTATATATTTAATGATATAAAAAAGATAGTATTAACAAAGTAATTTTTTTTAATAAAAGAGTGGTTAAACTTATTAATCACTCTTTTTAATAAGTTATGGAATGATATGAAAAGAAACCTTCTTATAGTATTCTTATTATCATATAGTTCTTTATTCTCTCTGGAGAATAAAATTGAAAGTTTATCTAAATCAGATACTAGTTCTTATGCATGGAAAAAAGTATCACCAATAGATACTTCAGGAAAACCAATATATGATTTATTTTTCTTTAATAAAGATGAGGGTTGGGTTACAGGAGTAACAGTATGGGGAGGAGGTTTTGGTGGACTTGGATTGGGCCATACTACAGATGGTGGGGCTACATGGGATACTACTGTTATTCCCTGGATATATGGAAATTTTATAACTTTTGCTACACAAGAGATTGGCATTTTGGGAAACGGCTATAATTTAATAACAAATGACAGCGGAAAGACCTGGAACAAAGTATTTGTAGATCCGGCTGGTTTCAATAGAGCTGCCTTTGCAAATGAATATATAGGCTGGGTAGTTGGCGGTTATGGTACAATTGTAAAAATAACTGATGCAGGGAAAAAATGGTTCTACCAGCGATCTGATGTTATTGATACTAACGGAGGATTTATAGGTCTTTCAGTTATAGATAGCCTTAATATTTATTTATGTTCTCAAATCCAACTCATCTATTCTTCAGATGGCGGTGATACTTGGAAAAATATTCCTATCCCGGAACAATATGTCTCAAGGTTTGGTGATGCTAAATTTATTGATAAGAATTATGGGTGGCTGTGCGGCCAGTTCAGAACAGTAATTCGTACTACAGACGGCGGAGCAACATGGGAGGATAAATCACCACCTGTGTATTGGGATGCAATAAGAAGCATTGATGCACTTGATAAAAATTATGCTCTTATTGCTACAAGTGCTGGGGCAATAGTAAGGACATATGACGGAGGAGAAACCTGGGTAGAGGAGCTTCCTGCTAATACCTATACTAATTTGCTTCATCGTGTACAAATAATTGATGGACAAGTCGCGTATGCAGTAGGCAATGACGGTGCAATACTTAAAAAAAACAAAGGAAGCTATACTACAGTTGAAGAAGCGGATATTGAAATAACAGGTTATTCATTGCTTCAGAATTATCCCAATCCATTCAATCCAACAACAACAATAAGCTACACTTTACCTACAGACGGAATAGTAACTGTTAAAGTGTTTGATATGCTTGGCAGGGAAGTAAGAACGTTGGTTAACGGGTATAATGGTATAGGGTATAAGGAAATAACGTGGGATGGAAAGGATAAATCAGGAAATGAAGTGTCCTCAGGAATATATTTTTACAATATAAGATTCCAGAATAACTCAATAACAAAGAAGATGTTGCTCGTAAGATAATTATATTTTAAGTGTAGGGCGAAGCTGTCGCTTCGCCCTACATATCACTTGATGAGAATAGAACGCCGGATAATTTATTTCCAAAATAAAACAAGAAAAATTCGATATCCGGTAATAACACCCCATGAAATTCTGAAATCAGTTAAAGTATTTCCATATATTTTATACATCATAAATAATGGTTGGAGTTATAATGAAAATAAAGATGCTCATCTCTCTGATATTAATTCCTTTTTTATTGCTTGCACAGAAACCGGATTCGGTAAAAGATCCGTTTTCTTCAGGCACATTCAGCGGTTTAAAATGGAGGAATATCGGTCCTGCATTTACATCGGGACGTATAGCCGACTTTGCAGTGAATCCGAAAAACCATAGTGAATATTATGTTGCGGTTGCAAGCGGGCACGTATGGAAAACTGTTAACAACGGCACCACATTCGATCCTGTTTTCGACAGCTATAATTCATATTCAATCGGCTGCGTTGTTATGGATCCGAATAATTCTAATGTCGTTTGGATTGGAACAGGCGAGAATAATCATCAGCGTGCCTTGGGTTATGGTGACGGAGTATATAAAAGTACAGATGGAGGAAAGAGTTTTACTAATATGGGATTGAAAGATTCCCGGCAGGTAGGCGGTATCGTAATTGATCCGAGAAATTCCAATGTTGTATTTGTAGCTGCCGAAGGTTCCGCATGGGGACCAAGCGGCGACAGAGGATTATTCAAATCTGTTGATGGTGGCAAGACCTGGAAGAAAGTTTTGAACATAAGTGAAAATACCGGCGTGAATAATGTTGTTATAGATCCGAAAGATCCAAACACAATGTATGCTACTTCAGAACAGAGAAGAAGACACGTCTTTACTAAAATTAATGGCGGGCCGGAATCGGCAGTTTATAAATCAATTGATGGCGGAGAAACATGGGATAAAATTATGAGCGGCTTGCCATCAGTTGATCTTGGCGGAATGGGTATTGCTGTTTCTCCCGGTAACCCGGATTATATTTATTTGATTGTTGAAGCTGCTGAAGATAAAGGCGGATTTTTCCGTTCAACTAACAGAGGCGCAACCTGGGAAAAGATGAGCGATCATACTGCGCAAGGGCAGTATTATAATGAAATCTATTGCGATCCTAAAGATGTAGATAAAGTTTATTCGGTTGAGACAATTTCGCATGTTAGTGCTGATGGTGGAAGAACCTGGAAATCTATGGGCAATAATGCAAGACACGTAGATGATCACGCATTGTGGATTGATCCTGATGATACAAAACATTTTATGATTGGCGGCGACGGCGGTGTGTATGAATCCTTTGATGAAGGGAAGAATTATGTATTTAAATCCAATTTACCAGTAACACAACTTTACAGGGTTAATGTTGATAACAGCGAACCGTTTTATCACGTATACGGCGGTACACAGGATAATAATAGTTTCGGTGGTCCATCAAGAACAATAAGCTCAGATGGAATAGTTAACAGCGACTGGACAGTTACACAGGGCGGCGACGGTTTCTGGACAGCCATTGATCCGAATGATCCGAATATTGTATATGCAGAAGCGCAGTACGGCAACATGGTTAGGTATGATAAAAAGAGCGGTGAGGCAATTGATATTCGTCCAGAACCGAGGAAGGATGAACTTACTTATAAATGGAACTGGGATACTCCTTTGATTATAAGCCCGCACTCATCTTCAAGATTATATTGCGCTGCAAATAAAGTTTTCAGAAGTAACGACAGGGGCGATAACTGGGAAGTAATAAGTGATGACCTTACAAGACAAATGGATAGAAATACATGGCCGGTAATGGGAAAATACTGGAGCGTTGATGCTGTCGCAAAAGATGTATCTACTTCATTGTTTGGTGAAATTGTTTCTCTAACAGAATCTCCACTTAAAGAAAATTTAATTTATGCTGGTACAGATGATGGTTTAATTCAGGTTACTGAAGATGGAAAAACCTGGAGCAAGATTGAAGAATTTCCTGGTGTACCGGAGTTTACTTATGTGAGCGATATTCTTGCAGATAAGTTTAATGAGAATGCTGTGTATGCCGCATTCAATAATCATCAGAGAGATGATTTTAAACCTTATCTTCTTAAGAGTGTTGATAAAGGTAAATCGTGGAAATCTATCGCTAATAATCTTCCGTCAAATGGACCGATATGGTCGATTGAGCAGGATTTTGTAAACCCCGATATTCTTTTTGTCGGAACTGAATTTGGATTTTTCTTTAGCGTAGACGGCGGACAAAAATGGATACAGCTTAAAAACGGAATGCCTCCGGTTGCAGTAAGAGATATCGCTATTCAAAAACGCGAGAATGATATTGTTGTTGCTACGTTCGGCAGAGGTTTTTATTTAATTGATGATTACACTCCTCTAAGGGAAGTAAGCAAACAATTGTTCGATAGCCCGGCTCATTTATTCAAAGTTAAAGATGCTTTGATGTATATTGAAAAAGGCGGAAGATACGGACAGGGATCAACTTATTTCAAAGCAT
>CAZIDB010000017.1:0-8169 GCA_964537965.1 uncultured Melioribacter sp.
CTTATCTTGATCCCTACGGTATGCAATTAGAATGGTCGTCGATTGTAGATCTTGCCGCCGCCGGAATAGATTTGTGGATATTGTCGCCGACAGGTATGGGGGTAAACAGATTATTAAAAAAGAAAGGAGACATTTCAGATATTTGGTTAGAAAAATTGAAAAAATTCTTGGGATTACAAGAAGAGGAGATTCGAAACTATTTTTACAAAGAAGAAACCGATTATACATTATTTGGAATAGAGAAACATATTAGCAAAGAAGAAAAGGCAATAGAAAAAGCAGGATCGCTTTATCAAAGTAGATTATCAACTCTCTTTAAATTTGTCTCTGATCCATTTATATTAAGAAGCAGCAAAGGAAACATTATGTATCATATGTTTCTTGCTTCTAATAATAATACAGCAGCGAGTATTGCCAACGATATAGTAAAAAAATATAATAGTATGTAATAAGTATGGCACAATCAAAAATTGAATGGACTGAATTAACCTGGAATCCTACAACAGGTTGCAACAAAATCTCTCAGGGATGTAAATTCTGTTATGCAGAAGTGATGGCAAGAAGATTAAAAGCTATGGGGCAAAAGAAATACAGTAACGGCTTTAACCTTACTTTACATGAAGATACATTAAAAATTCCATATACATGGAAAACTCCAAAAATTGTTTTTGTTAATTCAATGAGTGATTTGTTTCATGAAGAGATTCCTTTTGAATTTATACAAAGAGTTTTTAAAGTTATGAATGAAAATCCTCAACACGTTTTTCAGGTTTTAACAAAGCGTGCAGATGTACTTTTTGAATACCACAAAAAGCTGGAATGGACACATAATATATGGATGGGTGTATCTGTTGAGAATGAAGAAGAACTTTGGCGCGTTGATTATCTCAGGAGAGCAAAAGCAAAAACTAAATTCCTTTCCTGCGAACCTTTGCTTGGACCGTTAACAAAATTAAATCTAAGCAAGATCGATTGGGTAATAGTTGGTGGGGAAAGCGGAAGAAAACCACGCCCAATGAATGCTGAATGGGTTTATGAAATTTATGATAAATGTGAGCATGCAGGTGTAAAATTTTTCTTTAAGCAATGGGGCGGAACTAACAAAAAGAAAACCGGAAGACTTCTTAACGGTAGGACATATGATGAAATACCTGAAGTTGAGGTATCATTTTAATGCCCAATAATAACCTTCCCCCCAACTGGTCTTTGGTTAAACTTGGTGATGTTTGTGAGAGAATTACTAAAGGTAGCACACCAACAAGTTATGGTTTTAAATATCATAGCAAAGGAATAAACTTTGTAAAAACTGAAAACATAGATTTAGATGGAAATGTTTTTGGAATACAAGAATTTATCAATAATGAAACTAATGATTTTTTAAACAGATCCAAATTAAAGGTTAACGATATACTTTTTTCGATTGCTGGTACTATTGGTCGAGTTGGCGTTGTTAAAGAAAATAATTTACCCGCTAATACTAATCAGGCGCTTGCAATTATTAGGTTATTACTCGATTCTATTCTTCATAAATTTATTTACTATTACCTAAAATCACCCTCTATACAAAAAGGTGCATTAAAAAAAATCGTCGGTGTTGGAAGAGCAAACCTTTCTTTAGCTAATGTTGCCGACTTTGATATTCCTCTTCCACCACTTCCTGAACAGAAAAAAATTGTTGAGAAGATTGAAGAACTCTTTAGCGAATTGGATAGCGGAGTTACTTCTTTTAAAAAAGCAAAAGAAGAAATTAGACTTTACCGGCAGTGTGTTCTTGCAAATGCTTTTAATGACAAACTAATTGGCAATGAAAAGATTGATGAAAAGATCGGATTGCCTGATGGATGGAAATGGATAAAGTTAGGTGAACTCTCCGATTTAATTACTAAGGGGACTTCACCAAGATGGCAAGGATTCCAGTATGTTTATAATCCAGAACAAACCTTATTTGTCACTAGTGAAAATGTAAGAAATAATTTTATAGACATCTCTAATCCAAAATATCTTGACGACAGTTTTAATCAAAAACAAAAAAGATCAATTCTTAGAAAAGGTGATGTACTTTTTAATCTTGTTGGCGCTTCAATTGGTAGAGCGGCTGTTTTTAATTTTAAGGTAAAGAGCAATATCAACCAAGCTGTTGCGTTAATACGAGTAACTACAGAATTGAGTAATAAATATCTATCCTATTTTTTGAATTCGGAGATTGCTAAAAAGAAATACATGAATGAAGTAGTGGATGTTGCTCGTGCAAACCTAAGTTTATCTGATACATCTAATATATTAATCCCATTTTGCAATTTAGATAATCAACTCCAAATTGTTTCAGAAATAGAGAAGCGGTTTTCAGAAGCAGACAATCTTGAAAAGGCTATAGATGAAAGCCTTGCAAAAGCGGAAACATTAAGGCAGAGTATTCTAAAGAAAGCGTTTGAAGGAAAGCTGGTTTAAGTTTAGCTACTGATTACTTATCGGTATTTTAGTTTATATGATAATTCTATTGTCAGGAAGTTTATCCCGATAACAATATACAACCGACTATGCAAGTAGGATATAATCCTTGCTTGATAACAAACAGGAAAAAATTATGCAACACTCACCTTTCTTCTTTTTTATTATTTTATTTTTAATCAACATTCCTTTATTCTCTCAAATGAATGCCTTGTACTTCCCTGCTTCGGATTGGTCCCGGTATGATTCTGTTGAGCTTGCAGGATTCGATAAGAAAAAGCTTGATGATGTTTACAGCTATGTTGTTGATAGTATGAACACAACAGGATTAGTTGTCGTGGTCAATGGAAAAATAATTCTTGAGCAGGGCGACATCCAGGAATTAAGTTACATAGCTTCCATAAGGAAAAGTCTTCTTTCAATGCTTTTCGGTAAATACGTCGAAGAAAAAATTATTGATCTTGATATGACACTTGAACAACTTAAAATTCATGATGTAAATGAACTGCTGCCTATAGAAAGGGAAGCAACTATAAGGAACCTGATAACTGCAAGATCAGGTATATTTCTGCCATCATCAAATGGTAGTTACGAATTGCAGTTTGCTCCTAAAAGAGGTTCTGTTAAACCCGGTACTTACCATATCTACAATAACTGGGACTTTAATGCGGCGGGTGCAATATTTGAAATGTTAACGGGAAAAGATATTTATAAATCATTTGAAGAAGACATCGCACTTCCAATACAAATGCAGGATTATAAAGTTGAAAACCAAAAGAAAGTCGGTGATACTACCCAATCAAAATTTTTAGCTTATCATTTTTTATTATCTACAAGGGATATGGCAAGGCTTGGATTACTTATGCTTTGTAACGGCAACTGGAACGGAAAACAATTAATTCCAAAAGACTGGATTAAACTCTCAACATGCGCTGTTACACCACCAGATCAGATTAATACTTTGGACCTTCGTGACGGAAACTTCGGTTACGGTTATATGTGGTGGATATGGTGCAGCAACGATGAAATATTAAAAGGTTCATATTGGGCAAGAGGAGCAATGGGACAGTATATTGTAGTTATTCCATATCTGAATATGGTTATTGCAAACAAAACAAAACCTGATTATGGAAGAGATACAAGTTTTCCGCAATTTGAAAAACTGGTAAACATGATTACTCATGCCAGACTTGATTGATACCTGTTATGAAAGATTTCTATATCTACATAATATTTCTTTTATCAATATCGATTAGGAAATGTTGTTAACTATAAATTTTTCCTCCACATTATTGTGTCCGATAAGCAGACTGAAGTTTAATTATAATTAATTATAATTAAGGGAAACACACTATATTTAATTATGATTTATTATAATTAAATGAAATTGTTGAAAAAAGATGAAAATCGAAGAATTTAAAAGCGGCAATTACAATCAGCAAAACGGGTATAAAAGCTTTTCGCCTTCCCGGATTAATCAATCCTGGGAATGGAAGGATGGGAAGATCAATACTTTATTGGCAGAAGCCAACAGAAAACTTGGTTCACTGGATACGTTTTCTCTTCAGGTTCTTGATGTTGATCTTTACATTGAAATGCATATTGCAAAAGAAGCAACTCAATCCAGCAGAATAGAAGGCACACAAACAGAAATAGAAGATGCACTAAAAAAAGGTTCCGATGTATCTCCCGAAAAAAGAGACGACTGGCAGGAGGTTCACAATTATATTGAAGCAATGAATACTTCAATAAAGAGACTAAAAGAACTTCCGTTATCTACAAGATTACTTAAAGAAGCTCACAGGATTTTAATGAGCGGGGTAAGAGGTGAACACAGAAATCCGGGAGAATTCAGAACAACACAAAACTGGATTGGTGGGGCCACTCTGCATGATGCAACATATATTCCGCCAGTTCATACAGAAATAAATGATCTGATGAGTGATCTCGAAACCTTTTTACACAACAATGAAATTGAAGTCCCTGTTCTGTTAAGGATAGCAATCGCGCATTATCAGTTTGAAAGCATCCATCCTTTTCTGGATGGTAATGGCAGAATCGGGAGATTATTAATTACGCTTTACCTTGTAAGCACAAATTTAATAGCAAAGCCTTCTCTTTATCTTTCTGATTATTTTGAAAAGCACCGTCAGTTGTATTATGATAACCTTAATAATGTTAGAACTAAAAATGACCTGGCACAGTGGATAAAATTTTTTCTTGTAGGCATTATAGAAACCAGTACGAGAGGTATTGAGACATTTAAGAATATCCTGAAACTAAAGGAAGAAATTGATGATAAAAAACTGCCGGGGCTTGGAAAGAAATTAACAACAGCAAAACTATTACTAAATTATTTGTATAAGAATCCTGTTGTAACTGCACTGCAAGTACAAAATGAATTAAAAATATCTTTACCAACGGCAAATTCAATAATTTCCGATTTTGAAAGGTTGGGAATTTTAACAGAGAGAACCGGTTGGAAGAGAAACAGGGAATTTGAATTTACCGAATACTTAAATCTTTTCAGAGATAAGAAATGACAACAGCAACAATAGTACAACGGGTATGGAATTATTGCAACACTTTAAGAGATGACGGCGTAAGCTACGGAGATTATGTAGAACAGCTTACATATCTGCTATTTCTAAAAATGGCAGATGAGTATTCTAAGCCACCATATAACAGGAATATTCAAATTCCTAAAAAGTTAAACTGGGAAAGCCTCAAAGGAATAAGCGGCGCTGAGATTGAAGTCCAGTACATTAAAATCCTTAATGAGCTTGGTAAAGAAAAAGGAATGATAGGAGAAATCTTTTTCAAAGCTCAGAATAAAATACAGGATCCGGCAAAGCTTTATAAACTAATTCAAATGATTGATGATGAGAACTGGGTTATACTTGGCGCAGATGTTAAAGGTGATATTTATGAAGGTCTGCTTGAGAAAAATGCTGAAGATACTAAATCGGGTGCAGGCCAATATTTTACACCAAGAGCGCTTATAAAAGCAATGGTTGAATGTGTGAAGCCTGAACCAAGCAAGTCAATTGCAGATCCCGCCTGCGGAACAGGCGGATTCTTTCTTGCTTCATATGATTTTATTTCAGGCAACTATAAATTAGATAAGGATCAGAAAGAGTTTCTTAAGTTCAAAACTTTCAGCGGCTGGGAAATTGTACCGAATACAGCAAGATTATGTTTAATGAATTTATATCTTCATAACATTGGTGATCTTAACAGCGACCCACCAATTGATCGTGCAGACAGCTTAATTGTATCTCCAACAGAAAAGTTTGATTATGTTTTAACAAATCCGCCATTTGGTAAAAAGAGCAGCATAACTATTAGTAATGAAGACGGAACGCAAAGCAAAGAAACTCTTACATATGAACGCCAGGACTTTTGGACAACAACATCAAACAAACAATTAAATTTTATTCAGCATGTTCGATCAATGCTTAAAGCAGATGGTAGAGCTGCGGTAGTTGTTCCTGATAATGTTTTATTTGAAGGTGGTGCCGGAGAGACAGTAAGGAAAAGATTACTTGAAACAACTGACCTGCATACAATTTTAAGACTGCCAACAGGAATATTTTATGCTCAGGGTGTTAAAGCAAATGTAATTTTCTTTGATAACAAACCTGCTGCAAAAACTCCCTGGACAAAAGAAGTATGGATTTTCGATCTCCGCACCAATATACACTTTACTCTGAAGACACAACAAATGAAGTACGAAGATCTGAAAGACTTTGTTGATTGTTTTAATCCTAAAAACAGGTTCAAGCGGAAAGAAGCAGAGCGATTCAGGAAATTCACATATGATGAAATATTATCAAGAGATAAAACCAATCTGGATATTTTCTGGCTTAAAGATGAAAGTCTTGGAGACATGGATAACCTGCGGGATCCAGATGTAATAGCCCTGGAAATAGTTGAGAATATGGAAGCCGGATTAGAAAGCTTTAAGGAAATAATTTATATACTGAATGATAAGAAAGGCAAATATTTTAATTTTAAAGTTACCTGAACTATATTTCACCCTCATTTTGCCCGTAAGCTAAATTAAAAAATAGGAGCATAACTAATTCCACATCTTCTAAAAAAACAAAGAAAAAAAGTTAATATTATCCGGGAAGTATATTTTAAATAATACACTACCTTCTTTTTCTTTTAGAAGTACCGGGATTAATTATACTCCCAACACAAAAGTCTCGCAATAAAATTTTATAATTAAAATCTTTATTCTGATAACAATTGAATATTTCTTTTTAGAAAATAGTTTAGCACTTAAACCCAAAATAAAATTTAGTGTTACAATTTTGAAAAGTAATATCTTTACTTGTAAAAAAATGTTACTAACTATTTCCAAATCTTTTCAATCAATATTTTAATCAGAATCCCTGCATCTCTCTGAATGCTTTTTTAATAACTTTCCAATCATCAGGTAAAATTGAATCATATTTAAATGCAATTATTCCAACCGCACCTCCCTCCAATGAACAATTAATTTCCTCCTCAATTTGTTCTGTTGTTACGCCATTATATGTTTGAATACCATTAAATATTTTGCAGTTTGGACCGACGAGTTTTATTGCGTTTTCGGTTATAGTCTTTAACCAGGAAATAGGATGACCGCAATCTTTAAAGTAAGACATTGGACTTATCATACTTAATAGAGGAGCGTTCTGAGCATAGTTCTGCGCAAAATATACATCACCTAAATCCGGATCATCGGCTCCTTCCGGTAAAAAGGCAGATGTTAATGGAAGTCCAGGTTTTATTGTTTCAATTAGATCTTTTGTGGATTTAACATAATCGTAAATTATATTTTTCCGCATATTCACCCAGGCAACTACATCTTTATCTCCGCTTGAATATAATTTAACAAGTCCTCCTTTAGCAATATAATAATCGTAATCTTTATTGCATAGTTCCAGCAAACGTTTTGTATTACAACCCAAAGATTCTGCATTGCGTAATGAATAGTCATCAAAAGATAAGAATATATCCGTATACCTTATGTTATCCAGGTGTATTCCATCGCAATCAAAATTTGTTATAAGATAATGCATGTTTTTCAGCATATATTCTTTATAACCCGGATAAAAGAAATTGATATCAGTGAAATGAATCTCAGAAAGAGTATCCGGATACGGAGCAGTAAATCCTAATGCGGGGTTTGGGCAGTGGTATACACAAGACTCAGGATGTTTCGTAAGAAATTTTCCATCTCTGGCTACTATATACCAGAAATGAACTTTAATGTCATTAGCATGTGCTTTAGCAATGAAATCATGTAGATTTGATGAATCTGTTAGTGTACCTCTTTCACCTTTCACAAGTAAATAAACTTCTTTAACATAATTGTATTTCAGATTATTAATAATTGAATCCATTGGTTGTGAGTTAAAAGTTTTGCCCCACATCCAGACACAACCTGTTTTTACATTCTGCTTTTGTGAATATACTGATTGTTGAGTTAACAGAAGTATAAAAGCTACATACACAAATAACTTTTGCTTTATCATATAACTTTCTCCGAGGGTTTCCAAAATTATGATAGAAATTGGTAAAATTAGCATGGACATTTCACATCCATGCTAATCATTCGACTTTATACAATAACTTTTTACTTATTTCATTAACATCATTTTTTTAACAATTGTTGAATTATCTGAAGTCAATTTATAATAATAAATACCACTTGATAAACCATTTGCA
>CAZIDB010000017.1:8269-31977 GCA_964537965.1 uncultured Melioribacter sp.
CCGGCATGTTGAAGAGTTGTATTTGTATATGATAAATCTTCGGGTATTGGCCAGACTCCGGGGAAGATTGTTCCACCGGATGGATTATAATTATATGCACGCAAAGTACCGTTACTTCTGAAAGCTTTAACCCATGCCAAAGCACTATCTACCTGGCTCATTACACTACTATTATAACCCGGATCAGCTTCAATATTGTTTTCTGCAACCATATTTGGATATTCTGCATCTTTATCAAACATTCCTTTTGTTCTATCATCTATAAAAACTGGTGCATCAACAGTGTCATTACTAGCCCAATAATCCTTTAAACTCTGTGTCCAGAAATATGCATTGTTAGACAGATTAATCCTTTTATTAGCATTGGTAACACCGTATGTATTTGCAATGTCCGATGGAATCGTATCGAGGAATAATATAGGCATGCGTTCACCATCACCATTATACCAACTGTTCTTTCTTTCAAATTCTGTCTCACCAGCCATATCACAACTCATAAAGATATTATTTTTAATATCTGCATTTGTTAAAATTGGTGTTTCAAAAGGATTAACTTTTGTAATAAATACTGTACAATGCTCAACTCTTAAATATTCAGTGTATTGATTGGCAATACTCATGAGGTATGAAGAACCATTGAACTGTGTTGTATTTACCAAAGAAACAGTGTCCATCGGAGCGCTGGCATTAATAAGTATTTGTCCATACCATTCCTGGTCAACAAAACAATTTCTCATAAGACAGTCTTTTAGATATAATTTTGTGTGACTTCCTGCATTCCATAACCAACCATTATAAAAATTGTCACAAATACAATTTTCTAAAACTAATCTTGTTCCTTCTCCACCAATAGTAAATGGTCTGTCATTGCGTGATTGCATTTCATTAGGTGTAAAACCGCACCAATAAATATTTTTAAAATAAGCATCCTTGTTTACAGTAAAGGTTATTCTTGGTACACTTCCATCGCTTAATGGGAAAGGCGCTATTACAGGTGGCGCTATAGTAGTTGGACCGTCATCTGCAGTCATATTTATTGGAAATTCGAAGTACGTCCTTGAGCTAAGTAAATATCTTTCTCCTCTAATCAAACGATATACACGATTAATATTATTTCGTTCTCCGGTTGCAGTGGTATCTCCAAGAATGAATCTTTGCAGTGCACCAATCATTCCTTGTGAATCTTGACTGGGAACATTTACAGTATCACGAGTTTGGGAAAAAACTGCAGTTGAGGGTAATAGTGCAAATAACAAAACAAAGAACACGGTAAGTATCTTTTTCATTTTAATACCTCCAAGTATTATTTTGGGTTATAGTTTTAATTTGTTTGAAGATTTTATAATTATTAGAACCATTACTTTTAATGTAAAAATCTTATGATCGTTATTTTGAAAATGAATTATTCCAAACGATAGCGAATTCCTAAATCCAGACCTCTGCCATAGTATTGCTCTGAAGTAGGGAACTCTGAAATACTAACTACATTTTTATCTTTTGCTTGCGTTATATTGATTACGTCAAAAAATAATTCAAGATCATACCAAGGTAGTTTTTGTTTAAATGAAAGATCATATCTTCGATAATCGGAAGTATACTGCCTTAACTCAGGCCAAAAGTTTGCAGCAATAAAAATGTTTGATTGATATAAAAATGAAACACGTATTGAAAAATCTTTATAATCATAACCTAACGATACATTTACAATATTGTCCGGCTGATCAATCATTCTTGATGTATAGAAAGTATCTACAACTGTTTGTTCTACCCATGGTGGTTTTGTAAGTGGTTTAAAATAACTTACTGTACGCGGATATCTTGCTTCTGAATAAGTGTGAGTGTAATTCACATCAAAAACAAATCCTTTTAATAAACCCGGCAAATACCAAAAATGAGTCTGCCAACTAATTTCAAGACCATATAAGTCAACTGGATATGGATTATTTAAGTAGGAATATAGACTGAGTCCTTTCAATGAACTTCTTAATCCTATTGATTGAGGATCAAGAATTATTTTTCCGTTGGTAGCAAAAATCATATCTTCAATTTTTTTCTTAAATCCTCCAACTGTCATTAATCCAACCGTATTCTCATGGAAAGAAAAGTATAAATCAAAATTCTCCGAATGAGCCGGTTTTAATTTATAATCATTCATCGTTACTGACGTTACACCGATGCTCAGTTTAGGAGTAATTGTGGAAAAATCAGGTCTTGATAGTGTATTTGTATAAGCAAATCTTATATCAAACCAATCAAAAGGCTTTAGCTTAATTTGACCCATCGGTAACCAGTTTACATTGGTTACCGATGTAGTCGTGTCTTTATAGATGTATCTATATTGGGGGAGTCCAATTGTTTGGTCACCTCTTGGGGCTGTATAATCTCTCTGGACCTGTTCATATCTAATCCCACTTATCAGACTTATATAGTTTTCGTATTCTAAATCAATCATTACGTAACCGGCCGTTATATACTCATTGCCGGAATATCTTGGACAAACTGATGTAACATCATCAAGATAAAATGACCTGCTTCCTTTATACTTTAGAATTACATCATGGATATTGTTCATCAAATCAAGATTAGGTACTGCCCAGGCTTTATATTCACCACCTATAAATTCACCAAAGTCATATCCATTATCTATGAACAATGTGTAAGGTAATTTCAAAGCGCCGGTTGATACAGTGTTTTGCATAAAAGGAAAAGCAGCTATAATATCATTCCTGACCTCCTGGTTGCTTGTGTATTGAAGTTCGCAAGTATAAGCATCATAGTCATAGGATCTGTCTTTATATCCGTATTTTCCACCAACCTTAACGGTTGAAAATAATTCCTGAGATATATTGAATCCTCTTGATAAGTTAACTGATGCAGTTAACTCCCTATCTTTATTTTCCCAGTTAAAATCATTTATTGTTGCCAGTATTGTGTTAGAATAATTATTCTTTGCGTAATTCGGCAATAATTCCGGAGAAATAGACTGGGGGAAATTTCTAAATGCATCCGTTTCCTGGAATGAATTTAATAAATCTTTTGGTACAGTTTGATGAGAATATGAATGAGTAATATCTGCTTCCATTTTAAAAATGGGAAGATCCTGAATATATTTTATTGAATTAGTCATAACATCCAGATCTGTCTTTTTATCCTCAAGATCGTATAGGTGGGTATAAAAATTCGTATGATAATATTCGCTTCTTTTTTGTGTTTTTGTTTTTACAGAGCTAAAAAAATTATTGAGTATAATGCTTCCATTCGGAAGATCATAATCTAAAACTAATGTTCCACCATACCTGTTCAGGTATCTGTTCATATTATAAAGATTCAGACTAGTAATATGAGTCGCATTTACTTTCCCGCTTATAGGTGCAATTACTTCATAATCAGCGCCCATTTCATTAGAACTATTATTTTTACCCTCAACATCTACCTGGCCAAAAATTCCTAGTTTATCATCAAAAAAACGGATGCTTCCACCACCAACAATTTTATAATTATCGAAAGTCTGTTTCAATCCATTATATCCACCCTGCGCTAGAAAATCATATTTTATTCCTTTAGGAGCTTGTCTCAGCTTGAAATTTACTGTACCTCCTATAGCATTTGCATCCATATCCGGTGTAATGGCTTTAGTAACCTCAATTCCTTCTAACATATGAGGAGAGATCATACTCAGATCTACGCTCCTATCAGCAGAACCGGTAGCTGTCATTTTAACTCCAGCTACTTCAATATTGTTATACTTAGGAGACAAACCTCTAATTACAATCTTATTCCCTTCGCCACCTTCACGTAAAACAGATACACCAGGAAGTCTTCCGACAGACTCGGCAGCATTCTGATCCGGTAATTCTTGTATTTTTGTAGATGAAACAACATTCACTATTGCTTTCGATGTAAGTTGTTGATTTATGGCTTCTGTCTGTCCTTTAACCTGAGCAGTAACAAGTATTTCCTCTCCTCTGATGGACTCATAAGCCAGTTTGAAATTAATTTCTTCAACGCTATTAGAATGGAGTTGGATTTTTGTTTCTAACGTTTTATAACCAATATAACTTATACGTAATGTAAGACTATCTTCGGGAAGGTTTTTGATTATATAATTTCCATGGATATCAGAAGAAGCACCAAAACCAGTTCCAATTATCACAATATTAGATCCAGGTAATCCTTCACCTGAAACTGCGTCTATAACTTTACCACGAATTGTAGAATTGTTTTGTGCATTAAGGATTGTACATTCTGAAAATATTAAAAGTATTATTAGTAGATTGAATTTCAGGATATGGTAATTCTTCACCCGCATATATACCTCATAAATATTTTATTTATTTAATGTTCTTAATTGTCCATCAATTAATAACAATTTCCGTAAAGAGAAAAAGATATTGTTTTTAGTATCTAAATATTCGGCTTGCTTTTTTTCTCTCTCTTGTTATCTTTTCCATCTGAGCCATAAAACTAAAAGTACCATTCCGCAGGAATGTTGTTTATTACAATTATCTACAAATAATTATCAGGGCAAATATTAAATCTATCCTGTGCTGTTTTCATTATTTCGTTATAATTAGTAAAAGCAGTTGTTCCACCTGCAGCTGTAGTGTTAACTGCTCCCATTAGATTTCCAAATTGAAGACACTTTTTTAACGGAGATTCATTAATATATTGGTATATGAAACCGGCATTAAAACTGTCTCCGGCTCCAATGGCATCAACCACTTTAGTATTAAGGAAAGATGGTGAAAAGAAACTTTCAGATTTGGAAAATAAGTATGCACCTTTTCTTCCCATTTTAACCACAACAATATTTGAATAATCCTTTATCTTCCTAAATGCTTCTTCAACAGAATCAGATTTTGTAAGACAAAGTATTTCACCTTCGTTTGGTAAAAAAATATCCACAAAAGGAAGTACTTCTTTATAATTTATATCCCATCTTTCACCAGGATCCCATTGCATATCAAAAGAAGTTGTTAATCCTAATGATTTTGCTTGTATAAATAATTTAGACAAATCTTTCTTTATGCCTGGTTGCAGATAGAACGAGGAAAAATGAAGATGTTTTGCATTCGATAATTTTTGTTCATTGATATCATTAATGGTAAGAAAATCCATTGCACCCGGATATGTTACCATAGCACGATCTTCAGAAAAGTTAAGAACAATTGTAATTCCTGTATTTATCTTTTCTTCCTTTAAAATTAAACTTGTATCAACATATTTTCTTTTTAAACAATCTACTATTAACTGTCCAAAAGAATCATTCCCAACTTTACCAAGAAAGGTAACCTTACAATTTAGTGAACTAAGATTACTTGCAAAAATAGCAGACGAACTTCCAAGAGTTAAGGTCAAATCTTTCGCAAGTTTTTCTTTACCCATTTCAGGGAACGAATCTATTTGGTTCAGGATCAAATCCACATTTAATTCACCAACTACCAATACATCAAATATTTTCGATTCCATTTTTACCTTATTAATTAAATAGATATTATTCTTTGGATGATTCATCCAGTGCCATAAGCAGAATTGAGATAAAAGCGATTCCTATTCCAGCTAACGTTATCGGGTGAGGAACAACTCCATATATAGACAATGATATAATAATCGTTATTACAGGGGCAATTGCGTTTGTCATAGGACTTACAATAATCGCCTTTCCATATCTAAAGGCGTAAACTAAAGTCAGAGCACCTATAGAATTAAGTATTTGAATGACTGCGGCTAAATATGGACCTGAAAACCCATAATTGATCTCTTTTGAAAAATCAGTCATCCAGATAGCGAAAGGAATCAAAACCAAACCAGTAATCGTCATATATATAAAAATACTCTCTGCTTTCATCGTCAGGTTTGCAAATTTCATTATATATGCTTGCAAACCCCAGGCAAGCAAAACTATTAACGAAAATAAGATCCACATTCCTCCAGAGACTGAAGAATTTTGAGGAGGCTGGAATGATAACAATGGTATTGCAACAAGAGCGGTTATAATACCCAACCAACCTTTTTTTGTAGATCGTTCTTTTAGAAAGATATATGATAGAACAACTGTAATAACAGGTGAAAGAGAAATAAATGGAAATACAAGATATGCTGGACCTTCTCTTAAGGTTTGGAATAATAACAACTGCCCTCCAGCACCGGTTAATCCAATAAGACAACCAAGTATGACCGATCTGAAATCATGCTCAAATTTCCAATGATTCATTCTCAAGGCTATAAATGCAGGAAAAATCATTGTCAGTGCCCATACAGAATATCCCAGAGTAGCTGGAAAACCATTTTTTTCTGTTATTTCAATTAAGGCTCCCCAAATGCCCCAAAAAATAGTTGTAACTAATGCGTAAACAAACCATGGCTTTTGTTTCATTGTAGATTTCCACTTATAGCATAGTTATATATATCAAGGATCTTAGTGATTTTGTTATTTATCAGTTCTTCGGGATTACAAGAGATTTTACCATTACATATTGCTGTGTATTCTTCCGGTAAAAATTGACTAATAAGTGAAAGTGGAATTTCATTATTTGATAAATTGAAAATAAGCTTATTAAGTGCTGAAGTAATTTTTTTTTCTGACCAATAATATCTTATTCTGTCACTATAACTATACATCCTTGCAAGTCTCATTTCATTTTTATTCCCTTTATAATAATCTATCCAGTATTTGGGTCTTTCCATCATTGCATTTTCTATTACCTGAAGTAAATTCGATTGGCTCGAACTTTTTGAATTTAATAGCTCTCTTTCAATATAAGCTAAAGCAAAAACTGCTTCTCTGTATGCAAAGGTTAACCAAGGACCAACTTTTAAAATTGTAAAACGATCATTAACCATTTGCTTAAGACTATCTCTTTTCTGGAAATCGGTTGAGTGAGCTTCAAAAACAAGGTTTGAAAACTGAAGAATTGAATTTGTAAGATCTATAGTATTTTCATGTTGATAGTCAAAAATAGTTGAATTGTTAAATTCAACCCCAGGCTGGACTACGATTGCAATCACTCTTTCCCATGCTTTTTCCAAATGATATTTGTTAAAAGCTTTCTTTGTAAGATAAATTGTTTTTTCAACTTCATCCTTTTTAGTAATTATAATAGAATGATGTATGCTTTTTCCCCCTCCCGGAGCTGGAACATCACTTCCTATTATATATAACGGAGGTTCTGATTTATCATTTAGTTGATTGTATGCTTCTTCGGAAACAGCGCACAAAGCAGCGGTTCTATCTGCTATTATTTCAGAATCAAGTGGCTTGCTTAATTCTCCATCATCGGCGCATTTCATACTAGCATCGAGATGAATTTTGGAAAATCCTGCCTTTATGTATTCCCGGATTTGATCTTTTGCATTTAATAATGCATCATCGGATGTTTTATTCTTCCAAACATTAGTCCCTAAATGATCACCTCCGAGAAATATATTTTCGTATGGAATTCCAATCTTTTTTGCCAGGTGAAAAACTTTATTTTTAAAAGTTCTTGGAGTAAAACCAGTATACCCTCCAAATTGATTTACTTGATTTGAAGTAGATTCAATAAGGACTTTTTTATTTAGATTTTTAGCATTGAGAAGAGCTGCTTTAATAACGTACCAATTTGCCGAGCAAATCGAAGTTACTCCATTCTGAAATAATTCGAATCTATTTGTTGAAGCTAATATTTCGTCACGCAATCTGATCATCTAGTTACTTTTAATTATAGGGATAAATATTTACGCCCTGAACAACCCGATGAATCATTCCCATATTTGACGGTGAATCCGGTTTTAACCCTAAATTAAGAGATTTGAAAAAACCTAACATTTGTGCCGGTAAAACTGATACAACTGAAAGGAAACATTCATCAACCTTGAGCTGATCGGAAGAAAAAATAATCTGTAAATCTTGACCAATGTTCAATTTATTTTCCATAATTCCAATCGAGAATAAATTTTTCCTGCCTGTTTTAAATGCGTTTATTAAGTCAAATTCATATTTATTTACATATTCATTATTGGAAAAAAGAGAAACGATTAATGTTTTTTCATTAATTACAGCTTTCGGACCATGTCTTAGTCCAAGGAAGGAATCATACTTACAAATTACCTGACCATCTGTAAGTTCCTGTAATTTTAAATGAGATTCTCTTGCGACTCCTTTCAATGCACCTGATCCCAAAAATATAGCACGGTCAAATTCAAGTTCGGCGACTATTCTTAATTGATCTGAATATTCTGTTAAAATAGTTCTACCATACTTACAAATTCGATTTATATTTTCTTCAAGTCTTTTTACTTTATTGATATATGCAATAAGTAACCCAGCAAGAAGCATAACAGTAAAGCTTCCGGTCATCGCTAGACTTTGATCGTTTGCTTGAGGAGGCATATAAAAAATGAAGCTATCTTTTTCTTTAACTGTTGAAACTAGTTTACTATTTCTATTGCAGGTTATTATTAAATGATATATTTTCTTTGATAGTTGCTCAGACAACTCAATTACTTGTGCGCTTTCTGGACTATTACCCGATCTGGCAAAAGATATAATTAGCAGAGTTTTGTTTTTATGGAAATATAGTTCAGGATGTGTAACTATATCTGTTGACTCAATTGGTTTGGTATAAATTCCCGTCTCTTTTTCAATTATTTCTGCAAGTACATTTCCTATAAATGCGGAGGTTCCTGCACCAGTCAGAACAATACTAACATCAGGATTCTTAAAAACATTTAGGAGAAACTTTTTAAGCGTAGGGATAATTCTCTCTGATGTTTTCCAAAAATCCATCCACAATTCAGGCTGACCAGAAATTTCTTTTGAAGTGTTATAAGCCCCACTTTTTAATAACTCACTCTCAGAATATTTAGAAAAGATTGACACTTCGAAACCTTATTATTAATCTTATGAAATCTTATGAATTAATATTACTAAATAATTATATCCTTGTCAAGTATAAAATATCATTTCTTTTGACATTAATTTTATAATATTTCCAAAGTATTTGAAAGTTTTACTTTTTTTTGTATTTTTATTATAAATTTATAGGTGATTTATGAAGATTTTTGAACATGAACATACAAATGATCGATATACAATTGATAGAAGGAAAAAAATTCTTGAATTACTTCAACAAGTTGGACAGGTTAAAGTCACTGAATTAAGTAAAACATTTCAAGTAAGTGAAGTTACAATACGTAACGATCTTACACATCTTGAAAAAAAAGGACTATTAATTAAAACCCGTGGTGGAGGTTTAAAATCTCAAGTGGTTGGAATTGACACACGTTTAAACGAAAAGTCAAAGATTCATTCACTGGAAAAAATTTCAATTGGGAAAAAAGCCGCTGAAATCATTAGTGAAGCGGATACTATTATAATTGATTCCGGAACTACAACTGTTGAAGTTGCGAAAAATCTTGATGGTTTCAGAAATTTAACAATTATTACAAATGCCCTAAATATTGTTAGCCAGCTGGTTAATTATAATAACTTTAAAGTAATTCTTTTAGGAGGATTACTTCGGGAAACATCACTTTCACTTGTTGGTCCATTATCAGAAAGTGCTGTAAAAAATTATTTCTGTGATAAAGTATTCTTAGGAGTAGATGGTATCGATTCTGAGTACGGAATTTCTACTCCAAATGCAGAAGAGGCTAATTTGAATAAATTAATGATTCAGTATTCTAAACAGGTAATTGTGGTAACTGATTCAAGTAAATTTAAAAGAAGAAGTTTTGCTCATATTGCTCCTATAAACAAAATTAATACAATAATTACCGACTCTAATATTCCTCAAGATGAATTAAAAAATCTTCGAGATATGGGAATTAATGTAATTATAGCTTAATCCCTATTTCATAATAGAATGAATTGATTTACAGACGATAATGTTCTTCCGAGAAATTTATTTTCTATTTGCAATTTATTGTACATTAGTAAAATTGGGTGTATAGCCTTAGTAAGTTTTCTTTATTTACAATGTCTTTGCAGTTGTAAATAATACAATTATATTAAAAAGCCGGAGGATGTTTTTTGTAATATTCGGTATAAATCTGAAATTTGTTGGCAAGAGAAATGATTGTTCCCTCTTCAAATAATCTACCAATAAATGTAAAACTTGTTGGTGTTCCCTGTTCCGAAAAACCATTTGGAACAACAACACAAGGATGACCAGTCAGGTTTGTTAAAAAGAGATTATCCCCGTTCCATGAAGGAGAAATATATAAATCAACTTTATCCATTAAGGATTGCATAGCCTGAACTAACATAAACCGTATTCGGTTAGCGTTTATATATTCCACAGCAGTAATAAACCGGGATGATCGAAATCTATTTGGTCTGTCATTCTTTCTCTGACCATCGAGAAGATCATCTTTATCATTTCTTGTTATCTCATCAAAAGCAGCAGCAGACTCTGCTAATAAAATAATTGATAAACTGCTTGTTGAAATTTCCGGCAATTCAACCGGTATTAGTTTAACGCCAAGTTCTTCAAGCTTTTTTAATGCAATTGAATCATTTTTATGAAACTCATAATCTTGTTCAAAATCTTTTTTTAGGTAACCAATTTTTAATTTTCTAAAATCTATTTCACTACTATAATTGAACGGAATATCGAATACAGTTTGATCAACTCCATCAGGACCATAGATAATATTAAATACTATTGCTAAATCATCTGCACGATGACAGATTATACCGATTTTATCCATTGACCAACTTAATGTCATAGCACCTGTTTTACTTACCCTTCCATAAGTCGGACGCAATCCAATTACACCACACACCGTTGCTGGCGAGACTATTGAACCCCATGTTTCTGTACCTATTGCAAACGGAATTAATCCAGCACTAACTGCAGAGGCTGAGCCAGAAGAAGAACCTCCTGAACCTTTTGTTGTATCCCAAGGATTTCTTGTCATTCCTCCAAACCATATATCTCCAATAGCAAGCGCGCCCATAGAAAATTTTGCAGTAAGTACTGCTCCAGCTTTATGAAGTTTCTTAATTACATAAGCATCTTCATCAATTAACTGTTCCTTATATAGTGATGAACCCCAAGTAGTTTGATATTTGCTCGTAGATAGAAGGTCCTTTACACCATATGGAATTCCATGAAGTAAACCCCGATATTTTCCCCGAGAAATTTCTCTATCAGCTTGTTCGGCTTCCTCCATTGCACGTTCTTCAGTTAAAGTAATAACATTTTTTAATTGCGGACTGTATTTTTTAAGTCGATCAATAAAAAATTTAGTCAGTTGAACCGAACTTAATTTTTTCGCTTTAATTAATGATGCGAGTTCTCCAATTGAATAGTATGCAAGATCATCTATGTTACCGGGTAATTCTTTACAAAAGTAATCATGATATTTTATGGGATATTGTTTCTTTTGCGTTTTAAAGTTTAAAGGAATCGGATTAAATATTAATGCTGAAGGTATATTATTATCAAGCATTACTTCCCGAATTTTCCCATAGTCTTCTAAACGATTATTTAAATAATCAAGCATTGAATCACGTTCTGAGTCTGTAAATTCAATTCCAATTATTTTTTCAGCATGAGTTATATCATCTTTAATTATTTTTTTGACCTGACAATAAATTACAGATGAAATGAAAAAAATGATTAGGAAATACTTTAGACTCTTATACACTTTCTTATCCTTAAATTTAATTTATTATCAACCATAGTATCTATTCTTCAAAGGAATCTTGATCCCGAATTATTATTTCTAACTCAATAATGTTTTGAAATATTAATATTTTGTACTCAGGAATGGATTTAGAAAATATCTCTTTCGTAAATGGAGCCTGACATTGCATCTCATAGCAATTTGTTTCCAGTAAAAATGGACTTCTATTGATTTAATTGTTTTACTTTAATAAATCCTTCATGGTTTATTGAAATTATTTTTGTTTTATCATCACTTTGTATAAATGCTTCAAACATAGAGGAAGTACATTCAATAACAGTTGAAATGCTATAACCCGGGATTAATTGATTTGCAAGATCAAGAAACGTAACATCTGAAGTAAACTTCCCTGTTCTATCAAAGTAAATTCTTTCTGCATAGTATAACCTGCGCAGGTACCACTTCACTTGCTCATCACTATTCTTAATAAATTCACTTTCACCATTTCCGATTGTCTGATCTGAGAACTGTACGTAGCCCCACATTTCCGGGTAATGTATATTTACTATTCCCTGCGGGCACCAGGACCAGAAATCTACACTTGGTTTCCGTGTTAAAGGATCCGACTTTTTTCTATAATTCCCATTAAGTGATTCGTTCATCCATTCAACACGTAAAAAGTTTACACGCCATTGATCATTGTGCCGAGGTGGAACTGGGAGGTTTGTTAATTCTTTAAATACTTTCCAGGGGAATGCAATTTCAATTGTCCAGAGAGAATCTTTGTCACCAGTTTTATTTAGCGAACCATCAATCGAAATGTTGGTTTTTAATCCTTTAATTTCCCAACCGCTAACAGCAGGTTTTTTGTAATCCCTGTATGTTTTAATTAGCAGCAAATCCCAGATAGTGTTTAGCGCATTTATTTCCAGTTCGCAGTAATTTTGTGTGTCTCCGTCGGGATCAATAAAAACTTCGAAACAGTTATCATTAAAAATCGTATCATCTTTGGCAGTAAGTGTAGCCCAGATATCTGTCTCTTCCAGTTCCGTTGCAATGTAAAAATAATTTTCATCCCAAAGCATTTTAGCTTTTGTACAAAAGCGAGGAATATTTTTTGTGCCGCGAATATCTACAAAGTTATTTGTCCATTTTGCTTTTTTCCATTGGAGATCATCCAGTTTACCATCAATTATGATTGGACCGTCTGATTTGTAACATACATATTCTTCCGGTGAAAATTCAATTTTAGGAATCCTTACGGTTTGTGAATAACAACTTATACACAAAAGAAATACCGGAACAAAATGTCTGATCATGTTTTAGAAAAAAATTATTGTATTATTCTGTTTCTTTATTAACTGTACCGTCATCATTATGATCCCTCGGCATTGTTTTCAACTTATGGAACATACTTTTTAAATCTTTAGTACCACCATATATAAACCAGGTGACAATTATTACCGCAGCAGACAGATTTATCAGAACATAATATTTCCAAAAAGTAAGCCACGACTCATTGGAGACATCACTTGACAAATTAATTATTGTTCCAATTATAAAAACTATAACCCATAAAAAAGTCCAGCCATACGCTAAAGAATATATTATTTTATCAGACTTAGTAAATTCTTTTGTAATTCCAAAAATCTTGAATCCTTTTGACAAAGCTTGTTTAGCGATAATAGTATCTTCATCAATCGCATATTTCCCCCTGTGCAACATTTTTTCCATGTTAAAGTCCGGTTTATTGTTTAGGAGTGAAACAAAAATATAAACTAATAGAGATACAGCCATCGCAATTCCCCAAAAGTATTGACCATTAATTGGAAAGTCCGGATAAACTTGTTGAAGTATAATTCCAGTAACCGAAATTGTTGCACCAACAATTAACGCACTCCAAGCTGCAGCAGTTGTACCCTTTTTCCAGTACAAACCACCTATTATTACTGCACCAGAACCACCCGTAAAAATAGCAGCCGTTATCGCAAAATAAAGTGCAATATAATCAGTCATTGGGAATAATAAGCTGAAAACAAATATAAAAATGCTTACACCTAAAATGGAAAGTCGTAGGATTTTTATATGCTCTTCAGGTTTAAAAGCTGTTTTCCTGAAAGGTAAAATAACATCCTGAATAAAGATGCTCCCCCAAGAATGCATATAGGAATTATGCGTTGCAATGGTTGCCATCAACATTAATGTCACTAACGCTCCTTTAATTCCTGCCGGTAATATTTGTGAAAGTACAAGTGGGATTCTTGTTTGACTTTGAATCATATCATTACCAATAGTACTTAAAATACTATTAACAGTAGTAGAAATGTTTGAAAAATCCACATTGTGTAAAATTGTATATGCAACCACCGGAATAAAGATGAAAAAAATCCATTTTATAAGAAGAAGAAAATTATTAAGAACTTCTGCCATCTTTGCTTCGTGGGCATTTTTTGCCGCCGAATTATAACCCTGCGAACCTTGCCATGCTAATTTAGTGTATATAATGCCAACAACAGAAATCAAATAAAACCACAAATTGAAATCATGCATTTTTGTTGTTTTATATGGGTTTATCAAAGAAGCGTCCTTTGGTGCATTTATTACAGCTTGATATATCTGATCCCAATTAACGAACAATAAACAAAAGACAACAATTATTATGTAAGTTATGTTCGCAAAAATCCCCTGGAAAAATTCCGTTATAATAATTGCAATTTGTCCACCCACAGAAACAAAATAAAATGAAAGCAATAAAAACGAAATCATTACAACTGGAAAGGTAGATATTTCAATACCGGAAAAGTTAAACGAATGAGGAAATCCACAAAAATAAATAAGAAATCTGGCGCTAACAGCGGGGAAAATCCCAAAGTTTAATAAGCCAGAAATAAAGGCGAGAATACCAGAAAAAATTCTAAACTTTCGGCTATATCGGATTTCTAAGAATTGCGCAATGGTCAAAGCTCTTGTTTCCCTGAACCTGTAAACGACCCAACCTGAAGCAGCAATAATCAATAATACCGCCGCCATTGTAAATTCCCACCACCGTAATGTAAATCCGGCTATATAATTCATTTCCCACTGAGCAATAATAGTAATGGCGCCAACGTAGGCCATACCATGAGAAACCGTAAGTAAATATCTTCCGGCTGATCTGCCGGCAGAAAGATAATCTGCAACACTACGAACAAGTTTCTTACTTAATCTTACTCCTAAAAAAAGTATTACAATTGTGCATACTACAATTAACCAATCAACTGGCGTCAAATTCATAACAGACCCGATATTTATATTGTTAAAAAATTTGTGAACTTCCTACAAGAATTCGTTTATGTATTTAATTATTGTCTCGTAGAATTTTTTAATAGAATTAACCTGTACATATTCATTTTCAGCATGATGATTTTTACCGGTTGGACCATAATTTGCGCAAGGAATATTATTTACCGAAAAAAACCTGAGATCGCTGGCGCCGGCACTGGACGCAACTGGTATATTCTTTCTTTCTACTGAATCAACAACTTGTTTGAATTGCCTGATATAAATATTGTTTTCAGGTGTGTAACAAACATCTCCTGTTCTGATGAATGTTATTTTATTTTCATGTCCGTACTTCTTCACAATCTTTTTCAATACTTTCTTTATTTTTTCCACATCATCTTTTTCCGTAAAACGAATATCTATCTTACATTTTACAAGTCCTGCCACTGAAGCAGAATTATCAGTAGAATATGAACCGTCATCATTCCTGAAGACTTTATTCATTTCCAAAAGACTGGCACTTGTTTTCCAGTCCTTTTCATTTTTTGACAAATTGAATTTAGCTGATATTTCATTCCAGATAGAGAAAGCTTTCCGGAATGCGCAATCACCAAGCCATGGCCTGGAAGGATGACAGCTTTTACCCAGCACAAGAATAGATACTTTCAGAAATCCTTTTTCTTTATTTATAATACAATGTTTATCTCCTGGATCAGGAGAAATAACAAATTTTGGTTTATAACCCATTTTATTCGCTATTATATTGCTTCCTTTAAGTCCACCGTTTTCTTCATCACTTACAAATGCCATAGCTATGTTCGGCTTCTTTTGGGCATTTGCAAAATGATTTATAATTCCGATCATTGCTGCAACTCCTGCTTTCATGTCTTTAGAACCGCGACCGTAAATTCTTCCCGATGATTCCCTTGGAAAGAACTGAAAATCATCTCCATCAACAACATCAATATGTCCAACAATAAGCAGATCAGGTTTTTTAGTATCATAAAGTTTTGCGATGGTAATCGGGCAGGAAGCATCGATAATGTACTTCGAAGCATTATCCAGGATAATTGATTTATGCAATGAAATTCTTACAAAATCCATGCATTTATTTATCTCATCAATAAAATTCACAGTAGTTAACTCTTCTCCGATTGGATCAGTAATAACCGGTCGTACTGTTCTGAACCTTATCAATTCTTTTGTCAGTTTAATAATATGTTCGTCTTCCATTTTTCAATTTTTTGTTAAATGATTTGTCAGGTTATCTTTCAAAGTAATTATTATCATTTCCTAATTTTTATTTTCATTTTGTTCATCCGTATTTTTCAATCGCCTCAAAGAAGGCAAGAATATTCTCTGGTGGAACATCCGGCTCAATAACGTGAGTCGGTGAAATTACCAGGCCTCCGTTTTTACCAACGGTTTCAATACGAATTTTTACTTCATTTATAACTTCCTGTGTCGATCCAAACGGCATTGTTGTCTGAGTTCCAATTGTACCCCAGAAGGACAATTTATTCCCGTATAAATTTTTAAGCTTAATTGGATCCATACATTCAGGCTGAACCGGGTTCAATACATCAACACCTACTTCAATCAGTTCGGGTATTATCGGCTCAACATTTCCATCTGTGTGGTAATACACAAAAATATCTTTGTTAATCTCTCTTCCAGCATCAACTATTTTTTTTAATCGTGGCTTAAGCCATTCCCGCCACATATCAGGATGCATTAACATGCCACGCTGGGTACCAACATCATCACCAAGCAAAATCATATCCACACCCATCTTTGCAAACTCGGCTGCCATAAAACATCTCATACTAGTTATTCTATCCAGAAGATAGTTTGCAAAATCCGGGTTTTCCATAAAATCTTCAAACAGATTTTCCATTCCACGCAAGTACCATGCAGGTTCAAAAACATCATATACACCGCCTATTACAAACAGGCCGGTACTTTGTATCTGCTTTATCTTTTCACTAATACCCTCATATCTATACTTCTCTGTAAAATCAGGGAACGGATATTCTTCAAGTTCACTTATAGTTTTAAAATTCTGTAACGGATGAAGGTATTTTGTAAAATGATGCTGCGAACCTGGGACATGGCCTATTCCCCATTCAGGATCAATCCAAGCGTTAGCAGGCATTGGTTCTTTAAAATACTTAAGGTAATCAGCTTCTTTATGTGTTGAATTCAGCATTATCTCACGCGATTCGATTCCAAAGTATTCTCTGTAATTTTCAATACCAGTCTTTTCTACAAATATTTTGTAAGCCGGTTTTGTAAAATTCAATGCCTTCGGAGTCTTATCCGGTTTTTTTCTACTCAATGCAGTTATTACTCTTTCTCTTGGTGTCATATAAAAAACATCTATCCTAAATTTCCTAACGACTCAAATATATTTTCAGTAAGTATCATTATCATTCATTTTTAATTTCAGATTCAAAATGATAACTACCTGAACCTATTTCAAATACAGACCTGCCGTTTTCATTTTTTATAAACTTCACTCCTTCAGATTCATTAATTATCTTTCCGCTTTCTTTTACATTGCTTTGATCATCTGAAGGAATAAATACTGTAGCTGAAGTGTTAAATGGTATTTCAACATCCCAATAGAATTTCCTTTCCTTGCCGGTAGTTTTATTACATTCAACTTTCCAATTACTTTTTATCATGCCATACATCGAATTATATGAAGCGTCAGCAAATGTTAAATTGCCTGAGGGTTGTGGTTTCATTATTATATTTTTAAAAGCAGGTTTTGCAGGATCAGTTGCAATACCCGCAATATCTTCAAATAACCATACAATAAAATCTCCAAGAAGCATTACGTGATTTGCCGAATTCATTTTAGGTGGAGCAGTATTACCGTTCCATAATTCCCATATTGTAGTTGCGCCATTTTCAATCATATAACCAAAGCCTGGATAGGTTTTGTTTTCTGCTATCGTTAATGCCAATTCCTGTTTTCCATTATCTGTCAAAGTTCGCATAATCCACTGCTGACCAATAGCGCCGCAGCTAGTGTGGTAGTTATAATCATTAACCAACCTGGCTACTATATTATCGGCAACTTTACTTCTGAATTCTTCAGGTGGAATATTAAATGAAAGAGCCACCAAATTTGCAGTAGGTGTATTATTAGCATAGAAAAAGCTGTCCTTGTTAAAAAATGTACTGTTAATAGATTCCTTAACTTTTTCAGACAATAGATTAAATTCACCGGCATCTTCAGTTTTATTAAGTAGAAGAGCATATTCATTCATTAGAGTCAAATCAAAATAATAATATGCTGAACCGAGATAATTCCCTGGAGTAATTGTTTTAGGATCCTTGGAATGAATGATATCCCGATTTTCCGATACCATACACCAATCGCCATAAGAATCTTTAGGCATCAGGTAATCTTTCATATAATTATCATGCATATAGAAAATCCATCTTTTCATTGCATCATAATTATCTGCTATAACTTGCAGGTTTCCGAATTGCCTGTACAGGTTACCGGGAATTATTATAAATGATGAAGGCCAGGTTACATTATCGGAATAAACTTTTCTGTATGTAGGACTAACATCCGAAATACTACCGTTCAGTTTCTGCCCATCCGAAATATCAGTCATCCATTTTGAGTAAAGAGCATTAATATCAAAAATAAAACTTTCACCGAGTGAACCAACCGATCTATCACCCAGCCATGCTTGTCTTTCATCGCGCTGCGGGCAATCTGTTGGTAGGCTTCGATAATTTCCCCTAATGCCCCGGAATGCCGCATCATAAACTTTATTTATGACTTCATTTGAACAATTAAAATATCCCGTTGTAGTTACATCATCATTAATTACTTTTCCTTCTAATGTGTGTAAGTCGGGTTTCTGCTGTAAACCACTAAGCTCAACATATCTGAATCCGTGATAAGTAAAACGCGGCTCCCATTCCTCAAGAGCTTTACCTTTAGCGGTGTATATATCAGTTTGCCTTGCAAGGCGGAGATTTGCAGTATCAAGTTCTCCGGTTGGAGTAATGCGCTCTGCAAAGCGAAGTTTTATTCTTTCGCCCCTCTTTGCTTTTACTTTAAGTGAAACCCAACCGACCATGTTCTGACCCATATCATAAACATATACTGCAGGTTTAATTTCTGTAATAGATATTGGTTTAATTGTATCTTCAATTTTAATCGGTTCTATCATTTGCGCACAGAGTTTTTCAGATGGAGCAGAGACCTTTTCAGCTTTCATCCACTTACTATAATCGAAACCCGTTTTATTCCAGTCTTTCATTTCCTTACCGGCGTCATATTCTTCACCGCCAAATTCATTGTTACTTGTTATTGGACCATCTGCGGTGATATTCCAGGTTGTATCGCTCGATATGATTTCAATTCCACCATCGGAGTATTCTATGTTTAATTGAAAAATTAATTTAGGAAAGCCATAATGCTGATCCCATTTTATTGGAGAATAATATCTGCCACCGCCTAAGATTACACCAATTGCATTCTTGTTTTTGCGGATAGCTTTTGTAACGTTAAAAGTCATGTAATATGATCTCCTGGGATATTCCGATAAAGCCGGAGCTAAAACCTGGTTGCCAATTTTTTCACCGTTGAAATACATTTCAAACAATCCAAGTCCACAGATAAATGCAGTTGCTTTTTTAACTTTACGGGATACATCAAATTCCTTTCGAAGATAACGTGCAGCCAGATTAAATTGTTTATCATTTCCCACTAAACTATCTAATCCTATCCAGTAACCTTTCCAATCTGTTTTATTCAATAATCCCATACTCCAATTAGCGAACTTACTCCATTCAGATTCAACATCTATATTGTTCCATATCTTTACCTTCCAAAAGCAATCTTCACCGGAAGCTAATTCTTTTCCGTTATAGAATATATTTACACTTTCTTCGGAGTAAACTTTTTTCGAGTCCCACAAGTCGCCTTCATCTTTGTTTAATTTTTCCAATGAACTTGCGACTAAAATCCTGTATGCAGATTGTTTCTGGTTTCTTTGTTCCGATGTGGAGTACCACGACAAACGAGGTTTGGTAACATCAATACCTGAAGGATTAACCAAGTATTCGCACCTTAAATTTCCTAAGCGAAGGTCAGCACCTCCACCCTTTTCAAAGGGGTTTGCAAACGACAGCGATACACAAAAAGATAAACACAAAAACATAAGATTTGTTTTCATTTTTTTATTTCATTAGAATCATTTTCTTTACAGAAGTATAATTTTCCGCTGTCAATTTATAGAAATAAATTCCGCTTGGAAAATTTATACCGTTGAATTTTACTTTATGGATTCCACTTTCCATTTCACCATCAATAAGTACTACAATCTCTTTTCCGAGAGGATTATAAACAGCCAGTGAAATTTTACCTGAACGCTTCAGCCGAAATTCAATTGACGTAACTGGATTAAACGGATTGGGATAATTCTGAGAAAGGATATAAGAATCCGAAGCCAAATCATTCTCCATACTTTCGTTCTCATCACAACCGGTAATTGTCAGCTTATCACAAAATTCCCATTGCCAATCCTTAAGAGGATAACGGAAGAATACAACTCCTGATGAACCTTTAAGGGCAGCAAAATCCATGCTCTGTTGAAGCTCGAACGGTGTAGTAAAGTTTTTATTATCATCCAATACCTGAAGCGCTGCAAAAATCTTACACCCGTTTGTAACCAGATTATTAAAATATTCAGTCTGGTTACCTACCCAGGCCGGATTCTCTTTATAACTATGAGTAAATACTAAGGGGACAATGAACGAAAGATACTTTGAAATTGATGCTGCATCCTGTCCATATCTTTTAACAGTCTCTTCACTCTCCGGCATAACAGAAGAGCTGAGCAGGATATTTGATTTATTGTTCTCATTCAGTTCTTCTTTTATCATCTTATAGTATTCATCAACGGCTTCAGATGCGCCAGAATACT
Organism: uncultured Melioribacter sp.; assembly: GCA_964537965.1. Classification (GTDB taxonomy): domain Bacteria; phylum Bacteroidota; class Ignavibacteria; order Ignavibacteriales; family SURF-24; genus SURF-24. The sequence goes on from CAZIDB010000017.1 coordinate 29,104, forward strand.
CCTGTGCATTTTCAGGATATCTCAGGCAATCCAGGTAAATTCCGTCAACATCCATATTAGTTAAAGGCCGGATAATGTCCTTAAGAAAATAATTTCTATAGGATGTATCTCTTGCATCAATCCATGATTTACCTGCTGTGGAATATTTACCTGATGAGAAAGCAGTTGTATCATTTAAAACATTTACCCACGCATGAACTTTTACTCCCTTCAAGTGTGCTTCCGATATTAATTCTGAAAGTAGTTGAGTTTCAGGTTTTCCATCAATTCCTTTAACAAGCAAGAAAATATCTGTAATACTATGTGAATATGCATTATGGATAAACTTACCAACGCCTTCCGTTATGTCAGTTGAAAAAACAAATATTCCTTTGCTTCCAACTTCGCAGGTATGCTGTGGTAAATTAACAGGCGTTATTTTTACTGCAAGCACAGAGCCATCACCAACCTGATCCCTGAAGTGTAATTTTAATGTTGATTCCGAGATAGAATAAACAGAAATACATTTTGCCGAACCAATACTTGTCTTATTCCCAACAAGTTCTGTCTGGTAAGAGTATGAATCCATTCCAAGCGGATATTTCCATCCATCCCATATATAATAGTTAGTCAGATTAGGATCCGTCGTACTTTCTGCCCAGCCTGCAACAGTTATATAATGATGCTCTGTTGTGTTCATGACTATCAAGTAACCTTTATCAAGGTAGCTTTTTACTTCGCTTAATTTTATATAACCATACAAAGCTGAATAGTCAGTAAGATCAGCATCAACACCTGCTATAATACTTTTTAAACCTGAATAACCAACGCCGGTATTGGTTACATGGTAGCCCAGGTAATTATGAGCAAGAAAATCTCCGAACGGATAAGTTGTATTCGCATTATAACAATACGGATCTGAGGAAGTCAAACCACTCCTCTGATCAGTGGAATGATAATCAACTGCTCCGTATTTATCATAAAGTATTCTGTGGATGTTGGGCACGAAATAATGAAAGATCATCGCAAGTGCACTTGGTCCGCACCATCCTTCATATGTAGCAGAGCCGCTGAAGAAAGGTCCTTCATCTGCCTGGCTTGTAGGCTGCTGATGATACCACATTCCCTTGTTAATATATTGAGCAACATTTACCTGTGCAAAAAGAATGCTTATCAAAATGTAAGTAAAGATAATCCGCCGGAATTTAATGAAGGTAATCATATTATTTATTTTTACTCACAATCATAGTTAAAGTATCTTTCAGTGACACAACCCGGATTTATTTCAGTAACATCATCTTTCTTACCATAGAATAATTTTCCGTATTCAACTTGTAGAAATAAATTCCGCTTGGTAGTACTGATCCGTTAAAGTTTATTTTATGAGATCCTCTTTCGACTATTCCATCTATCAGCAGGGCAACCTCTCTTCCCAGCAGATCATATACTTTCAGAGAGACCTTTCCTGAGGCGGGCAGTTGAAATTCTATTTTAGTTTCAGGATTAAAAGGATTAGGATAATTTTGTTTAAGTTCAAATGCGCCCGGATGTAGTTTATCGGTTTCATTTACACTAACAGATGTAACTGTATCACCGTAAGTCCATGAATCCGGAGCCGAACAAGTTCTTACAGTGGCGTAGTTAGGCATTGTACTATCATTATCGCCATACCAGTTTATTGTACGGGCATATACCCAGAACATAGCAGCCGGATCATAATCTACCGTATCTGTTGCAGAAAAATCAGGAAGCATTATTTTGGAGTTTATGAAATCATAATCCGTCTGAGCAAGTTCAAGTATATTTTCAATCATTATCTGGTTGCTTGTCTGAACTCCACCTGAATTAGCAGGACCGGCAATGTTTTTAATTACCGGAATTTTTTTAGGAGGAATACTATTGTTAGTGGAATATTGACTAAGATAATAAGTCATCATATAATAAAAGTCTGCTGCAGATACAAACGAAGTATCGGTGCTATCCGTATAAACCGCCTGGGGAATTTTTGTTGCCGCCGTTAAAGAATCGCATACTCTTTTAGTCATATACAACATTTGTTGATGAGTTACCGTTTCAGGCTGAGCATCATAAATTTTCTTATAGGCAGTTTTAATCTCTTTCCATTGATCATCACTTACTGTTCCCCAGCGGAAATTCACAACTCCAGCCGCGCCACCGTCAAGTGAAAACTGTATCTGCTGTTTAACCTGGGTTGCAGTTACATTATCAAAGGTTTGATATCCGGTTGCAATACGGCATGTTGGAACAACTCTTTTTATAGCCTCCTGTGTAACGGTTTTAAGCCATGAGGGTGTTTCACCATAACTATTGAAGTAAGCCATCGGACTAATCTCATTAAGTAATGGTGCATTCTGCGTATAATTCTGAGCGTAATGTACGTCAGCAATAGTCGAATCATAAGCACCTTCCGGCATAAATGCAGCGGTAAGTTCGATGCCGGGTTTTACCTCAAGGATTAAATCCTTAATTGATTTAATATAATCATGTATTTCATCCTTCCTCATCGTTACCCATTTAACAACATCACTATCACCGGATGCATAAAGATTTATAAAGCCCTGCCCGGAATACTGGGTATAATTATCATTAAACAATTTAAGCAAACGTTGGGTATCGCATCCAAGCGAATCGGCTTTTTGTAAATGCAGAGGATCAAATGAATAAACCAAATGACTGTATCTTATAACGTCAAGGTGAATTCCATCGCAGTCAAAATTATCAAGGAAATATTTTATATTATCTAAGACATATTGCTTATAACCAGGATATAGAAGATTTACTTTTGAATAGGTCATTGGATACGGATTAGTGTTGACTCCCGGTTTAGGACTGTGGTAAGCATGTGCATCGGGATGAGCAAGGATATACGCATTA
>CAZIDB010000018.1:0-17080 GCA_964537965.1 uncultured Melioribacter sp.
CTTCTATCATACCAGGATAAAGTTCAGGTAATTAAGTGGAATAAAACCGTTTATTCAACATCAGCATTTATTAAATACGCTGAAGCATTTAATTCCAGTGTACATTACAATAATTTCGTTTCAACAAAAGAAATAGAAACAGAAAGTTCTGCGTTAAGTAAAACAAATTCCGGCGTTAGCAGAAGAGACGCTTTAAGACTTGCTGATACTTACACGTTACATCAATACGAATGTACAACATCCAACTTAGCCCCGGGCGGCGCTACGGCAGAAGACAATGATGTTGTCAAAACACCATCATGGCTTGTAGTTGGAGTGAATGCACGAATCCCTTACAAATGGGGCGGCTTTAACACCGTTGCACAATTTGATGATGGGCTTGCTCACGGCAGGTACGCAGGTGATATAAACACTGCAGGAGTTTCTTCTTATGCTTACGGGGTTGATTGTTCCGGCTTTGTTAGCAGATGCTGGAAATTATCTTACCATGCAACTACTTCTTCTATGCCTGGCATTACTACTCAGTATGCAAGCTGGGATTCGCTAAAACCGGGAGACGCAATACATAAAGTTGGACACGTAAGATTGTTTGTGAAAAGAAATGTTAACGGAAGCTTTAAAATTATTGAAGCCGCAGCGCGTAACTGGGATGTTTCATACTGGTCATTCACTGCTTCTGATTTAACAAGTTATACTCCGCGCTTTTACAACAGTATGGAAAAGAATTATAACGCTCAGCCCCCTGTTTTGTTATCCATAAAATCACCGGTACAGAACCAAATAATATTGGATTGGAAATGCGACAGCACAAATATTCTTGGTTACAGAGTTTATGGTTCACAAGACGGAAGCAGCTGGACTCAATTATTAGATGAGAACACTTGCACAATTACTTATGCTAATTTTACAATAACTAATTCCGAAAAGTACTTCCGCGTTTCAAGCAAAAAGAATGATTCTCCGGATTTTTCTGAAAGTTACTGGTCTAATGTTTTAGGTTGTACAAATAACTCAACTGCTAAAAAAGCATTAGTTGTTGACGGATTTGAAAGAGAAATTGGAAGCTGGCAAGGTATTAACAATTCTTTTATAACTAAATATGGAAATGCCATACAGCTTTCTTCAATTGATTTTACTTCAGCAAAAAATTCAGAAATACAGGACAGCACTTTTAATTTAACTGATTATGATTATGTGTTCTGGGTTCTTGGTGATGAAAGCACAACAGATGAAACATTTAATTCAGTTGAACAGGAGCTTGTAAAAAGCTACCTGGATAAAGGCGGAAATCTTTTCGTTTCCGGAAGTGAAATTGGCTGGGACCTTGGAAATAAAGGTTCAGACGCAGATAAAAGTTTTTATGCTGATTACCTTAAAGCATCCTTTGTTTCCGATGATGCCGGTGTAAGCGCGGTAACAGGAATTGAAAACACCGCATTAGATAGCTGCAGCTTTTACATTGGACAGACTTATGAAGAAGATTATCCTGATGTATTAGCTGTTAACGGCGGCAGCACACTTTGCATGAAATATTCAAATGATAAAGGTGCGGGCGTTCAATACAGCGGGTACTTTAACGATTCAACAAGTATTGGAAAAGTAATTTATTTATCCTTCCCGTTGGAAACCACTGCCGATAACGAATCCTTTAATTCTGTTATAACAAAGGCAATAAATTATTTTAGTTCTATATCTGTAAATGTTAATGATATTGATGAACCGGTTTCTTCATTTTCACTATCCCAGAATTACCCTAACCCGTTTAATGCAACCACAAAAATAAAATATTCCATCGCTGTAGAGACGGGGCATGCCCCGTCTCTACAATATATACAATTGAAGGTATATGATATTTTAGGTAATGAAGTAACTACTTTATTAAATAGAGAACAACCCGCAGGAGAATACGAAGTTGAATTCGATGCTAGCAAACTAACAAGTGGAATTTATTTCTATCAACTTAAAGTTGGAAATTTTATTGAGACAAAAAAAATGTGTTTGATTAAGTAAGGATCTAATGCTGAAAATAAAATTAAATATTGTTGTATTCTTATTTATATCTTCAATTGTTTGGAGCCAGTCTATTAGCTTTAAAAAGGAATTGATAGAAGCAAAAATACAAGATGACTACTGTACACTAACCGGAAATTATTTCTTCGAGAATAATGAATTGAACGGTTCTGAATCGCCCATATTTTATCCATTTGTAATAAGCAGTTCTTTATCATACCCGGATAGTATTTCTGTTTTTAACTTAACTACTCTTCAGCCAATAACTTTTACAAAGCTTAAAGATGGGATATCATTTATTGTTAGAATAGAACCGGGATCAACAACTCAATTAAAAATTATCTACAAACAAAAAGTGCCGGATAATTATTTTGAATATATTTTAACGACAACTTTAGATTGGAAAAAGCCGCTCGAATCTGCTGAGTTTAATATACTTTTGCCTGCTTCCTGTTTGAATCCTAATATTTCTTATAAAGAAGACTCAATCATAAGTGATAAAAATTTTCTATGCTACACTTTCACAAAATCTAATTTCCTGCCGAAGAAGAACCTTATTATTAGATGGGAGGACAAATAATGAAAAAGGTTTTTACTTTATTATCTCTAATAACTTCAATTATTTTAAATGCTAATCCAAGATTACCAACATTTACACTAAATGAATTTGGGTTTGATGAGAAAGGTTGGGTAATTGAGCTATGTTCATATGATTATGGCTCGGATTTTCAAATTCAGATAATTTCAAATACAGACACATCAAAATTCTTCCGGATATATCCTGTTGGTAATTCCTACTACTATTTGATTTCAAAAGATAGTTTGAATGAAGAATTTTATATAAATCCTTTGGGTGATAACATTGTTATCCGTGATCCAAACAATTGGTGCGTTGTTTGGTTTTCATTTGGTTCTAAAGGAGGTGGAATACAACGTATCGTACCGAAAGTAAATCAATCCTTTAGCGTTTGGCATAAACCATTGGGAAAAACATTTTTCTACTTGGATAATTCTCCAACATTTGGCCTTCCAAATGATTCCATTGGTGCTATTGGAACATTAAACGGAATAATTAAAGATACGCTGGGGCACCCAATACCAAATCTAAAAGTGTATTACGATTATGAAACGTATTATGGCGGTGGGGATATCTATACAACCACAGACGACTCGGGGCATTTCTGCATAACAAATTTTGCAGAATGTCTTTCATTAAAATTTAAGAACAGATATTTTTATGATGACAAAGTAAACGTTCTGCTTTACCCCGACAGCACAATAAATATTTCAATTGTAATTAAAACAGATATTCTTTCAGGTGTTGAACCTGGTTATGTACTTGCTGGTTTCAACCTGGAGCAGAATTTTCCCAATCCGTTCAACCCAACTACAAAAATAAAATATACAATTCCCGTAGAGACGTTGCGCTCCGCCGAAGGAGGAACGTCTCTGCAAAATGTAACATTGAAGGTTTATGATATTCTTGGTAATGAAGTTGCTACTCTTGTAGATGAAGAGCAACCTGCCGGTGAATATGAAGTTGAGTTCAGTGTAAACCAAAGTGAAGTTTCGTTACCAAGTGGAATATATTTTTACCGACTTATAGTTGGAATTTTTATTGATACAAAAAAAATGTGTATCCTTAAATAAACATGGGGAAACAAATGAAAATGAAATCAACTTACATAATATTATTTCTTTTAAGCTCACTTACATATGCTCAGAAAGGATGGTTTAGTCAGCATGTGCCTGCAAATATTTACCAAATGAACGACATTTTTGCTTTGAATGATAATATTGCTTTTGCTGTTGGTGATTCCGGTAAAATTATTAAAACCACTGATGGTGGAAAAAACTGGAATTTAATTTTTGATTCAGACACTCTTTATTATTTACGTTCCATATCCTTTGTTGATTCATTAAAGGGCTGGATTATTGGTCAAGGAATAATTATGAGAACTACTGATGGTGGCATTAATTGGTCATCACAATCATTTGATAATATAATTGCATTTAGTTCTGTGTGTTTCATTAATCCTGATACTGGTTGGGTAGCCGGAGGATCATATGGAACTGTCTATAAAACAACTAATGGCGGTTTAGATTGGATGATGGTTCATACTGGGGCAAGCTATCTTGCCATATCAGGAGTATACTTCATTAATTCAAAAGTTGGATTTGCTACCGCAATTGAAGCTGGTTGGGGAATTGCTGAATATGGAGCTTTTGTTTCTACTACTGATGGGGGAGAAACCTGGAGCGTTAAGAAAAACTATGATCTCTACTCTGTTTCTTTTAGCGATCAATACTTTGGTTGGATGATGGGAAGATTCTCAGGAGATAAAAGTCTTTTCTACTTTACTGAAGATGGCGGAAAGAACTGGGAATCTAAATTTGTTGATTACTACATACTTGATCTTTCTTTTCTTAATGACAAAGAAGGTTGGTGTATTGGTAAGGATTTTATTATCCATACAACAAACTGTGGCGATTCATGGAATTTACAGCTTAATACAAAAGAGAGTTCAAGTTATATTACGTTTAATTCAATTCATTCGCGTTATAATTCTACAAGCTGGGTTTGCGGGACAAAGAATCTCTGGAGTATAGGAAAAACAGTTGGCGTTATTTATAAATATACTGATAGTATTGCTTCCGGTGTTTCTCGATATGGCAATAATTTACCAATTACTTTCTCTCTTTCTCAAAACTTCCCTAACCCGTTTAACCCAACCACAAAAATAAAATATTCCATCGCTGTAGAGACGGGGCATGCCCCGTCTCTACAATATATACAATTGAAGGTATATGATATTTTAGGTAATGAAGTAACTACTTTATTAAATAGAGAACAACCCGCAGGAGAATACGAAGTTGAATTCGATGCTAGCAAACTAACAAGTGGAATTTATTTCTATCAACTTAAGGTTGGAAGTTTTATTGAGACGAAAAAAATGATTTTACTAAAATAAATTAATGGATGAACTGACTTCATCGTTAAATTCAATGGTTAGATAAAAGAATTATTTTCTTTTAATACACACCGCTAATGTACCAAACACTGCAAAAAGCAACCCGATCATTGCTTTTGTATTTAATGATTCACCTAAAAATATCCAGGCAAGTAATGCTATCTGGATTAACATTGTGTTGTTAATAATGCTTGATTCTGCGGCAGTTAAAAATCTTAAAGTATGATTCCAGATTGTAAAAGCAATTGCCGTGTTAATTACTGCTAACCAAATTATTATCAACCAGGGGTTAATCTGAAGCTGCGGAATTCCCTGGTACCATATTCCGCTTATTAAAAGCAAAACCGAACCAACACCCATACTAAGGACAGTTATTGTCAATGGACGCAGATTCCCCTTTTTATTAATGCTCCTTCCTAAAATTGACGATAAAGCATTGGCAAGCACACCCACCAGTACGATAGCTAATCCTACCCATTCACTTTCAGGAAAGTGAACAGGATAAAAATAAATTACGGCTCCTATAGTAAACAAAGTAACACCAAACCATTGAAGTTTAGTCAATCTTTCATTTAGAAATAATATTCCTATGATCGCAACAATGATTGTTGTAAAGTTTAACAACAATGTAACCGTAACAGAAGGAAGATAGAACAATCCGAGAAATTGTGAACCTTGCGTAACAAAATAAAAGAGAACTCCAAGAAATATTATTTTAGTCAGGTCTTTCCTAATAATCCTGCCTATTTCTTCTTTAGAGTTTTTGGAAAAAAGGAAAACAACGAACAGGCAAATAAAAGCAATTGAATATCGCAATCCAGCAAAAGTAATTGCCGGAATATTCTTCAATCCAATTTTAATAAGCACCCAGGAAGTTGACCATAAAAATGTTACAAACAACGCCTGTAATACAACTGTAAGATGGGACCTTGACTTCATATAATCTAAAACCAGTTCTTTCTTTTAAATAAATAAAGAAGGCTTAACCCAACAACAAACATTACAACAAGCACAAGCGGATAACCGTAAAACCAGTTAAGCTCCGGCATATTATACGGGCTTGCATTCGTATTAAAGTTCATTCCGTAAATGCCTGCAATAAATGTTAACGGGATAAATATTGTTGAGATGATTGTTAACACTTTCATCACCTCATTCATCCTGTTGCTAACGCTGGAAAGATAAATATCCATCATACCGGCAATCATTTCTCTGTAATTCTCTGTTGTATCAATTATTTGTATTATGTGATCATACAAATCTCTAAGGTAAATTGAAGTACCGCTCTTCAATAATTCCGATTCAATTTTCTCAAGATTATTAATTGCATCTCTTAACGGCCAAACTGCGCGTCGGATAAGAATCATATCAGCTTTTAGTCTATATAACTTATGAAGTATATCTCGTGAAGGTTTGGCGAGAAGTTCATCTTCAATCTCTTCAATTTTATCGCCAACGGTTTCTAACACCGAAAAATAATTATCGATTACCCAATCCAGAAGACGATAGGTTAAATAATCAGTTTTAAATTCCCGGATGTGACCTTTGTTTTTTCTGATGCTCTCCCTTATAACCTCAAATTCATCTTTCTCGTCTTCCTGGAAAGACAAGACGAAATTCTTCCCTAACACAAGACTAACGTGTTCAACTTTTAACTGGTTCTCATCATACTTGAGAAGTTTAATGACGATAAAAATGTATTCTCCTAAATCCTCGGTCTTTGGCCGGTGGGCAGTATTAAGAATATCTTCCAATGTAAGAGGATTTATTTTGAACAATTCGCCAAGCTTACCAATTTTATCCGGGTGCTGGATTCCATCAACATTTATCCAGATTTTCTCTTCCGGTTTTAGATACTGCAATATTTCTTCAGGTTCAGAGAATATTTTTTCCACATATTGGTCTTTATCGTACTCAATTAAATTGCACTTAAAAACGCCTGGCGGTTTCTCACCCGTGTAAATTAGTGTTCCCGGCGACTGGCCAATTTTCCTTGAAGTATTCTTAAGCAGCTTTTTCATAATAATTCTTTGCGGATTTATAGCAGCGGCTTTTCTATAGAAAAAATTTCTTTTAAGATTCATGTCTATACCCAGTCATTTATTTAATTAACAAAATTTTCTTACCTGAGAATCAGAAAATCAAAACCCGGAACCATAATTAAGTTAGCAGTTATTGCTAAACTGTATTTCATATTTTTGATTTCCGGGATTCATAATTCTTTTATCCTTTTGGATTGCATCTTCAACTTAATAGTAACTATATTTGCCGAAGATTTTTTTAATGCGAAAGGAAATTATTAAAAGATGACACAAAATGAAAATAGTACCGGCTGGAAATTTCCAAAAGCTTTCTGGACTGCTAACCTTGTTGAGTTATTTGAACGATCTGCACATTATGCCGTCTTTATTGCCATAACACTGTACTTAACAAAGGTTGTTGGTTTTAATGATATATGGGCTGCCTGGATAGGTGGTGTTTATTCTGCCGGTTTATATTTTCTTCCCACTTTTACCGGAGCCTTTGCCGATAAAATTGGTTTCAGGAAAGCTATTATTCTTGCCTTTGCTCTTTTAACTATCGGTTATTTTTCACTTGGTGCATTCCCTTATAAAACCTCAGTATTACCTTCGCTTATAATTCTTATGTTCGGCGGTTCATTTATTAAATCCATTATTACCGGTACGGTTGCTAAAACAACAACACAGGAAACCAGGGCAAAAGGCTATTCAATTTTTTACGGAATGGTAAACATAGGTTCATTCCTTGGAAAAACTTTTGCTTATCCTTTAAGAGTAGAATGGGGAGTTGAATCTATTAATTTTTATTCTGCAGCAATGACTTTTATCGCTTTGGTTGTTGTAGCTTTATTTTATAAAAATGTTGATATGCACGGCGAAGGCAAATCAATTAAAGATGCATGGGAAGGATTTATAAGAGTTATTAAAAATACAAGATTACTATTGCTGATTTTAATTGTAACAGGTTTCTGGATTATTCAGCATCAGCTTTATGCAACAATGCCCAAATATGTTTTACGCACTGTTGGAGAAAATGCTTCTCCTGAATGGATTGCAAATGTTAATCCGCTTGTTGTAGTTCTAACTGTTGTTCTTATTACACACATGATGAGAAAGGTAAAAGCAATTACCTCAATGACAGTTGGAATGTTCCTTATGCCTATCTCCGCTCTTTTAATGGCTTCGAGCTACATACTTGAATCGATGGCCGGAGAACAGGTTTCAATATTCGGATTATTCACTGCTCACCCGATTACTATTATGATGATCATCGGAATTGTTTTTCAGGGACTTGCAGAATGTTTTATTTCCCCGCGCTATCTGGAATTCTTTTCCCTGCAGGCGCCTAAAGGTGAGGAAGGATTATACCTCGGATTCAGTCATCTTCACTCTTTTCTTGCATCAATATTAGGTTTTGGTATTTCAGGATATTTATTAACTGCTTACGCACCTGATCCTACGACTTTAACTCCTGAACAAATACATACTGCTTATGATCATTCATATTATATCTGGTTCTACTTTGCAGCAATTGGTTTAGTTGCAGCAATCGCTTTGATTATTTATAATATTATTACTTCAAAATTAGATAAGAAGAAATTTGCTTAGCAGAATAACATTTTTTGTAACTACAGATTAAATGTTTTGATTGTCGAATAAAGTTTTTAATTTTCAAAAAACAATTTCTCTGACTGATGACCTTACAAGGTTACTTATTACTACTTCATAAAAATGAACATTAAGTTGTTAAACTTCATTAGGAATTAAAACTATATACAATACATAAACTTACCGCAAGGAGGCTTTGATGGAAGCCGAAAAAAATTTTATAGACATGAATTTCCTTATCGCCCAAATAAAGAAAGATCTTGAAAAGGAATTCAAACAAAAGATGCAGCGGCGTGAATCCACGGCAAGAAATATTAATAAAATAGTTGACAGGGATATAACCCACGGAGAACGAATTGCCGATAAAGTCGCATTAATAGGCGGAAGCTGGCGTTTTATAATTGGATTCGCAGTTTTCCTTATTGTGTGGATGTTCATTAACACTTTTATACTTGCAGCAAATGCCTATGACCCGTACCCGTATATTTTATTAAACCTGTGTCTTTCCTGCCTTGCAGCAATACAAGCACCAATCATTATGATGTCTCAGAACCGGCAGGCAAAAAAAGACCGGCTTGAATCTGAAGAGGATTTCAGAACAAACACACGAAGCGAAGTTCAGATACAGGAAATTGTTGCCAAGCTGGATTTGTTCATGGACTTATTCATCAAAATTAATTTTGAACAAAAAGAAGATCAGTTCAAGAAAATCCATAGAATGCTTGAAGAAATTCACGAGCATTTGCATAACAAGAAACCGTAACAAAACAATTAAACACTTACTTGGTCTAAGATATGAAAAAGAAATTTGTAAATATCGAAGAAGTAGTACAGGTTATAAGCCAGCAGGGTTTTGAATTTGCAGTCATTCATAATCCTGAATATGTTTATCCGTCTTTTGAAATCCATCCGCTTGCAGAAAAAATTTTAACTCCGGCAAATACATTAATGGCTGTTGTATGTGATCTTGACGGTACTTTAGCCACCACCGAAGAATTAAGCATTTACTCGCTGGAATTTATGGTAAGGCAAATAAGCGGGAGATATACAAGTGAAAGCTGGAAGGGCTTCGATCCTTTCATTGATTACCCGAACATTATAGGAAACAGCACTACAAAACACATCGAATATTTAATTTCAAGGTATAGTAATTTTATAAATCCTGATTGCCTGAAAAAAGCTTACTTCTGTGCAGCAATTTGGACGATGACAACAGGGCACGATAAACAAAGGGCGGACGAAGTAAAATCAAATCTTATAAATCTTGGTTGCAAAAATATCCTCCTTGATAAAAGACTAAACGAACTTATAGCAGAAGGTATTTTTGATGAGGATTTGATCCAGGATTATTTTATACCCAAGTATGGAAATGATTTTGAAACTAATGACATGACCGGAACTGTTAGAGCAGCAACAGATATTTTTTATCATCGCTATCATGAAATTCTTGAAGGTATTAAAGATGATAGAGGACATCGCCTTGCCGGTGAATTGTTACAGGACGGCTCTAAGCATTTAATTGAAATGATGCCGGGTGCAGGAATTTTTCTTGCTTTTATTAAAGGCTGGCTTGCTGATGAGACTGAAAATTTTATTCCTGTTTTAAATGAATTGATGAAGATTAAAAATCCGCAGCGCTATCAACCGGTTAATTCTGAAATCATAAAAGTAAATCTTGTAAGGCTTGCAAAAACATTTGAAAAAAAACCTTTAAGAATAGCAGTTGTAACTTCTTCAATTTATTACGAGACAGATATTGTTTTAACAGCATTATTTAAAAAAGTCTCAGACGAAGTTGATAGCTGGCCTGTCGCTGAGGAAAGGAAATCCTTCTTAAGAGCAAAGTTTTCAGACTATGCAAAATATTTTGACGCTGTTGTAACTGCAGACGATTCAAGTGAAATAAGGTTAAAGCCGCACAGGGATTTATACAGCATTGCGCTTCATAAAATTGGAATTCCTAAAAATAAATTTGATGAAGTAATTGGTTTGGAAGACAGTGAAAGTGGAATCATATCTTTACGTACTGCAGGAATCGGGCGATGTATTGCTGTTCCCTTCAGCAAAACCAGTGGACAGGATTTAAGTCTTGCCGCACATATTTTTTATGGAGGATTACCGGAGTTATTGCTTAATTACAATATGCTTCAGGATTTTTAGATTTTCACACCTCGTAAATATTCACGCATAAATTTCTATAGGCTACAGTTTGAATTGAATCCCCTGAAAGTTATTTTTGGTTCCCTGAAATATTTAATAAAAAATATTTTTGGATACATTATTTTTATTACTTACAATACACAAGTTAATCAGGGAAAAAAATGAGCCGATATTCCTTTAAAGAAAATTCTTTTGGAAAACATAAAACAATTATCCTGCAGGATAATCTTAATGAAACGAAAATGGAAGTATGCCTGCGTGGTGCAACTCTTATTAATTTTTTCATTTCATTAAAAGGAAAAAGTATAAATATCCTGGACGGATACTTAACTCCTGAAGAGCTTGAAGAACAGGCTGGCGCAAGATCATGTATTATGGCTCCATACTCAAACAGGATTAAAGACGGCAGGTTTACCTGGCAGAATGAAACACTTCAACTTGTAAATGCGGTTAATCCTAACAAGGATGTTATTCATGGATTTGCCCGTGTTGTTAATTTCGATGTAAAGAATATTTCTGCCGATGATGAAAAAGCCGAACTGGTTTTATTTACAGATAAAATAAGAAACGGCTCATTCCCGGGTTATCCATTTAACATTAATCTTACAGTTCGATTTACGTTAAGGGAAAGGAATCTTGATTGTGAAATTACCGCTGAAAATATTGATTCGGTACCGGTTCCTTTCGGGTGCGGCTGGCATCCCTATTTTAAACTTGGCGAAGACGGAATTGATAATTTATACTTAGAAGTTCCTGCAAAAAAAATAATCTTATTAGACGACAAATATATTCCGCTGAAAGGTAAAGATGCTTACTCTAACCTTGATGATCATAAAGATATTGATTTCAGAACACCTTTTTTAATCGGAAATAAACTAGTTAATGTTTGTTATACGGATTTAACTACTGACGCTGATGGTATTATTCATACAAATCTTATTGATAAAGATGCAGGCATAAAGTTAACCGTGTATCAGAAAGGTGGCGTTACTTATGCCTTTACTGGTGATAGTGTCAGGTATCGTCCAAGAAAATCAATTGCATTAGAGCCGGTTCAGTTTATGACGGATGCTTTTAATCGTCCGGAAGTTTCCGAAGAAATAACTGGTCAGACTGGCAAAACAAGTTCATTCAACTTTGGGTGGGCAGTTAAAGAGATATAATCAGAACATCATGTCAAACTGAATCATTGGTGTAAAAAGGAAATTATTAGATATTGAACTTACGCCATTTATTAGATGCATTTTTGCACCAAGATTAATTCTGCTTTTATCATTCAGGTTTATTGTTAAGCCGGGATTTACAAAAAGTATCGTAGCAGAATCATCGCTTTCTCCCGATTCATAGGTTGTCATATTTCCGAAGATATAATAACCCGGATCCGGATTTTTATGTTCAAATTCAAGCAAGGTCTGGCTGAAGAACCCAAGTGATAAAAAGAAATCAATAAAATTGGATTGCGAATTGGAATTAAATGTAAGTGTAGCATAGTAATCAAGACACGCTTTACTTGACTTATCACTCATAAAAGTTATGTTGGTAGTTTTATCTCCCCAGAAAGGTTCATAAGTGGTAATAAGAACACTTGAAATATCATAATAAATCTTCTGCCACAAAATTCCGCCTTCCAATCTAATTCCTGAGTTTTCATCACTTTTAAAATATCCTATTCCTGCATGACCGCCTACAGAACTTTTTTCATTCTGAAAATAAGTATTTGCTCCAATAGTTAATGCAAACCTGTCTGATAAAGCAACATCTATATTTAAGCCCAAAGCTGCTTCCGGTAAATTCCAATGCATGTTATTTCCTTTATAGGAGTAAACATTCTTCCCGGATTCCTTATACGAAATACTTCCATCTGCTATAGTTGAATCGACCTGAAAAACATTTGAGCTGTTCACCTTTGTATGCTCCATTACGCTTCCGGAAATATTCTTCTGGGAATTAATTGAAATACCTGGAGAAACGGTAATTGAACCGGCGGTTTTATTCTTTGTAATATTAAGCGGCGGTGAATTTAGATTTGATTCAAGGTTTGCTTCCTGGATGTAAAGTTTATTTGTAATTACACCACAACCCGAAAGAAGCAGAGCTATAAGTAATAGAATTATGTAAGACATTATATTTTTCATTTCCCTATTCCTTTATTAAATAGAGGGAAGTGATTATGCATCACTTCCCATAAACAATTATTATTTCATTAAAATTAATTTTTTAATGTCAGAAAAGTATTCCGTTTTTAATTGATAAAAATATATTCCGCTTGTTAAACCTGTTGCATCCCAGTTTACTTTATGTGTTCCTGCTTCTTTTATTTCATCAACAAGAATAGCTACTTCTTCTCCAACCGTATTAAATACTTTTAATGTAACTTTTTCAGTTGCAGGTAATGAGAATGAGATAGCTGTACTTGGGTTAAAAGGATTTGGATAATTTTGAGTTAAAGCATATTTAGCCGGAGTTAAATCAACACTTACTTCTTCAGAATATTCATATGAGCCATCATAGTTAATTTGTTTTAGCCTGTAATAAATTACTCCGTATGATTCCAGTTTTTTAGGATCATCGGAAAAGCTATATGAATTTGAACAGGAAGTTGTTCCTTTTCCATCAACGCAACCTATATTTTTCCATCCGCTGTTCGTCTTCCTTTCAACTTCAAAACTTTTGTTGTTTGTTTCTGTTGCGGTTGACCAGCTTAGCAAGACTTTATCACCGACAGAAATTGCTGCAAACGAACTTAACTCAACCGGTAATGTAACACGACCTTCAACATAAGGTGAAATGATACCACCCTTTTCAATTACTACATAATCCAATAAAACCTGGAATTCCGATGAATCCTGGTAAAGATATGGATCTGAATACGGAACCTGGAAAAGGTAATCCATTGCATAGATTAAGGATTCATTGGTTGTAACTGAATAAGTTGCCAAAGGATCAATCGGCTGGTTATTTATTGTTATCCATTGAATTCTTGAGCCAACAGGATTTGTTGGATTACAATAGTATTTCATTCCGGCTACCTGCGGCAAATATTCATCGTTAATAATGTTTTGTGATAACGAGACAGAGGATTCCAGTGCAGACCATACCGCTGCACCTGTCATATTAATCTTAATAATTCTGTAGTCTAATCCATTAACTGTATTAAATCCATAACCGAAAACTCTGTATAAATCAGCAGGAACAATCGGTCCCGCATACAATGGTTGAGATGTTGAACCGCCAATTGTAATTGCAACATCAGTACCGGTTTTCCAAAGGTATGCATCAGTAACGAGGTTACCAATTGGTGTATCATGCATTCCGGATATATAAAGATCCTTTGCTACTTCTTCAAAATAATCTGTTGCAACCCCACATTGCTGAGTATAAAGTTTCCCATATGTTGATTCAATTCCTGCAATAAGATTATCAACAACGCCTGCAACAGTTGGCTCTTCCGGTACATTTTGATCAAGCGGAATAAGTTGATAATCAATTACATTTACTTCTCCGGCATTTATAACCGTTTTCATCTTACCGATATGAGAATAAGCAGTATTAGCCTGAACAATCCAAACCGGTTTGCTTAAAGGATTTATTACAATAATTGGTGTTTCCGTTAATAGATGATCATGAGCGCTTATAATCACGTTTATATAAGGTGCGGTTGCAGCTATCTGCTGGTCATAATAAATACCAAGGTGAGACATACAAATTATAAAATTGCATCCTTCACTTAGAAGTGTTGTTACCATAGTTGTTACTACTCCGTTAATATCCTCATCAACAAAAGCCGGAGCAATCTGAGAAAAATAATTTGCTTCAGGTGTTAATAAACTAAAGATTCCCACCTTTAGGTTTCCGTATTCTTTAATAGTATACGGTTTAATATATTTTTTTAATGGTTGTACCTCCGTAGCTTCTAAATTCAGATTTGATGATAATACCGTAAAGCCTCCTGCAGCAAGAGAGGAGTCGAAAGCAGTAAGTAGAGTAGAAGGTGTAAGGTCGAATTCATGATTTCCAACAGCCATCGCATCAAATCCAATTGCATTCATTAATTGAAACTCTGCTATCCCAAAGTATTGATTAAAGAAAAGATCACCTATAAAAGCATCTCCGCCATGGAGAGTAATAACATTTTTTTCAGTCATTTTTGTTAACCCGATAATTGAAGCAGCACGTGCAATTCCTCCCGTTGTTCCCTTAAGGTCCGGTGTTCTGGGACCCATTGGCGCCAGCATTGAATGAGTATCATTAACATGAAGAATTGTCAAAGTATCCTGAGCAAACACAAGAGCAGAAAGACTAAGAATCAGGACTAAAAGTAACTTTTTCATTGCGAACCTCCATTTGATTATTTCTATGTGAAAATTAGAATTATCACAAAAATCAGTTGTCATAAAAATGTCAAAGAGATGTAAAATTAATTTTTAAGATAAATTTTATTTTAATCTGAAAAATGTTTATTAGTTATAACACTTATTTTAATGAACAATATTTCTGCAACTCGGAAAAATCATAAGACCGGGTAACATCTATAATCAAATCATCTTCTTTTGCCAAAGCGCCTATTATTGCTCCTATTATTGCTCCAATAGCACCAATTAGTGTGCAGGCAAACGGAGCTGTTTCTGTGAATGAAAGTCTAATTGCAAATCCATTACCATTATCATTGCCAGAGGATTCTTCTATAGCTAAAATGATGGCACCCAATAACACTCCACTACCTAAACCTATAAGCATTCCTCCAAGTATATGTGATTCTCCCCTAATTATAATTTTTCTTATTTCATTTTTAGAGATAATTCTGTCTGAACTAAAAGTTTCTCTTTCGCTGATGCTGCTTTCTTCTTCATTGAAATGCAATTCCAATCCATTAGCAGAAAGAAGCTCACCTGTAATTGATTCACCATTATCCAGCAATATGGTTACCGGTCCGTCATCAAGATTCAAAGCATCCAATTCCCTTTTTCTTTTAGCGTTTTCCAAAACTTCCAAAAAGTATTTTTGAGTACATAACTTTTTATACAGAGAATCCTTAATCTCAGTGTAAGCCATAAAATCCAGATATTCATCGGTCCTTTGAATAGGTATTGCATTTGTAAAACCATTAGTGTTAGAAAACAAATCGAAAAATTCCCGTTCCTTTGCATCAATTGTATCACCTATAAAACTTTTAATTTGATCCATGTATTGATAATCCTGTGAATAAGAAATAACTGATGAAAATAAGTAAAGAACTATTAATAACTTTTTCATGATGAACCTCCTTTTAAATAATTTCTGATTTAAAAATAGAGTTCTCATAAAAGTCAGTTGTCATAAAAATGTCAAAGAGATGTAAAAGTTTTATTCGCTTATTTCTTAGTAAAAGCATTCTGAATTTATTAATTGATCAAAAAATATGTCCAAAGTTAAAATATAATCCTGTAGTTTCGTTAGAGAATCCAGCATCAAAACGGACGATAAAATTATCCATGTTGAAACGTAATCCTACGGAAGGATTCATCTTCCAACCGGACAGGTCAATATCACTAAATGACGGAAACACCTGCCCGGCATCTAATCCAAGTATACCGGTAAATCTATTGTAAATTGGAAATCTTAATTCACCGTTAAACAGGATGGAGCACTTATCTATCAGCCTATCCTGTGGAAAACCGCGCAATGTTTTATTCCCGCCCAATGAATATAAAACCTGTACCGGAAGATTATTACATGAAATATTTTGTAACCGGAACCGTAATGCCAAAACAGTTTTCGGATAAAATAAAATTGAATACGATTGACATTCGAAGTAATACCTGCTAAAGTCAACACCATGTTCGGTATCGTCATTAATTTTACCTGAGGTTTCAACTTCGCCCTGTAAAACCATTCCGCCGGAAGGATTAATAAAGCTGTTCCTGGAGTCGTAACGAAGATTTAAAAAGACTGAAACGAAATAAGCGCTGGAATCTGAAGAAGATTTTA
This sequence comes from uncultured Melioribacter sp., assembly GCA_964537965.1. GTDB lineage: Bacteria > Bacteroidota > Ignavibacteria > Ignavibacteriales > SURF-24 > SURF-24. Next base: position 16,739 of record CAZIDB010000018.1, read on the forward strand.
CCAATTCTTTCAGTTTGCTTGTACTTTCGAAATTATAAACAGAAGCGCCTTTTAATCTTAATCCAAATTGACCTACAAATTTTGTTGTAAATCCACGGCTTGCAGACAAACAGACTTCTACCGGTTCTTTAGTATAAAATTCCCTGTCATCATATTTTGAATTTTTCCCGATGCCATAAAAACCATTCTTAATCATTTTGTCGTAATCGATGCTAAAATCTATTGCAACAGGATAAATTTTTCCCTGGCGTTGTTCAATGTCGGGAAAGGAAACAGCTAACCTGTACCAACGTTCACCTTTGGTACTGTTGAATGCAGTAAGATCAATAGATTCATTCTGAT
>CAZIDB010000018.1:17180-22001 GCA_964537965.1 uncultured Melioribacter sp.
TCAGGCTCAATATTAAAATCGCCTCCAATTATAAATGGAATTCTGTCCGGCAAATCTTTTAACTTTTCATTTAATGTTTCAAATTCACACGAACGATTATTTAATTTACGTGCCCATTCTTTCAATCCGTCATCATACTCTTCTTTTGATATGATATTATTTGTTAATAAATCTTCAAGGTAATTTCTTAAAGCAGGTTTGTCAGGTGGAGTCGAATTCGTATGCACATTTATTAAATAAACAGGCAATCCGTTTACATTTATCCTGGCTACTAAAGCAAAATTAGTTTCATTAAATTGAGTTGAAAAGTAATCTCCGTACAGGCCAAACATTCCGGAAAGTTTCCAGGCATCTGTTTTTTCAAGATTATATTTTGTCCTGGCAAGAATTGTAATTCCTTCTGAAAGATTTGTAGGAAATCCTAACGACGCTATTTTAATTCCGCAATTACAAACCTGGTGAACTTCATCCATTCCAAGCATGCGTGCTATTCTTGAGGAATATGTTTTAACAGGATTTACTTCCTGCAGGAAAATTATATCGGCATTAATATCTTTTAACTGACTAACGAGAAACTGAAATCTTTTTTCCCTTTGCCCTTCATTTTCATATTCCCCCATTTTAAAATTACCGTTATAATCCAGTCCTGACCAGACATTTATTGTGACAATTTTCAGATTCTGGCAGAACAAAATATTTAACAGGCAAAAAAAGAAAATCAGAAAAAACTTTTTGTACAACATATTTCCTCCTAAAAGTTATATGCAAAACCAATCCAGGGAATAAAAGGGAAACCATCATTAGCTTCTGTTGAAGTAATCAGAGCAAAATCCGCAGCAAGATGTTCACCAAAAAACCTGATACCAAAGGAAAGCAAAGCGCCATCCGATTCGGGTGGAATCCAATTTTCGGAAAGCAGTTTTACATTATTGGATAATTGTACTTCCCCGCCGATCATTATAATAGGTTTTTCTGCTGTTTCATTATCTGCAAATCCCCACCCTAGACCAACTGAAATTCCAGCGAGATTTGAGCCGTAAGTAGTAACACCATAAGTAATTCCAAAATCTTCATTTTCAACGTGTGCAAATAAAACTCCTCCACTCAACTCAAAATTATCAAAATGTAATGCTCTTACTTTGGGCGCAAAATAAATGATCTGTTCTTCAGCCCCTGGAAATAATGTCATACCACCGCTTAAAGTAATAAAATCAGTTACTCCGATAGAGAGGAAAGGAAAAAATACTTCATAAATTGAAAAATATCCTTCACCTGCCTCAAGTGTGGTGGCAGTTGGTGCAAAAAGTAATCTTGTTTGATTAGGATCCTCGCGCATAAATTTTCCATTGGCTATTGCACCTCTTGCCAAATTCAATTCCTTTATTAAGGATTTATCAATATCCATCTTTAACCCCGCTATGGTTTGAAAACAAACAGACTTATTACTCTGGTTTATTATGATTCCAATTAATTCAGAATCATCATTTAAAACAATTTTATAGATGGCTGTTGTATCGGAAACAGTAATAGCTTTTGGAAAAGTATCACTTAACAGAGGTTCATTTTTAGAGTCATCCGGAAGTCCGGATTTCAATTCAATGTTATTTCCATCTGCTGTTGATAGATGAACAGGTGAATCACCAATATGATATGTTCCTTTAACAATATCCTCGAAGTGATCAATTTTTTCTGCAATCCTTAGGATTGTTGTTTCGGAATATAAAATTGTAGTATCTTTTTCCTGTGTTCCCGGTTTGCCTGTTGTTACCCTTACAAAATATTTCCTGGCAGGTGAAATATAAATTACAGCTTTCTTAAAATCGGAGTATCTTTCAAAAAGGTGAAAGTAATCTCTTTCCGTACGCTCGACTGACTGTCCGACCCGATCACTTAATATAATAACTTTGCTTATTTCCTGTGGAGTAAGCATGCCCTGCAATAATAAGACTAACATAATGCAATAAAGATTAAAACAAGTTTTCATATCGGACCTCTTAATTTTCTGATTGAAAACTAAGACGAATCCGGACTTCAATTGTCAAAAAAATGTCATAACAATGTAAATGTTCTGTAAGAATTTATTTTTATATAATCATTTCCTGAACCTGTACCCGGCTTTTGGTACCGTAAGAATAAATTTTGGTTCGGAAGAATCATCTTCAATTTTTTTACGAAGGGAGAGAATATAGTTATCAACTGTTCTTGTAGTGGGAAAAGTGTCATATCCCCATATTTCGTTCAAAAGCATTTCCCTGGTTACCACCTGGTCTTCATGCTGAATCATGTATTTTAGTACGTTAAACTCAGTAACGGATAATTCAATTAGTTTTTTATTTTTTATTACTTCTTGTTTCCTGAAATCAATATTTATTTTACCGAAACTAAATTCACTTAATTCATTTTCCTGTTTCTCATTTCTGCGTATCACGGCTTTGATGCGGGCTAATAATTCCCTTGTACTAAATGGTTTTGTAACATAATCATCGGCGCCTGTTTCCAAACCCATTATCTTATCAATCTCTTCCTTCTTGCTAGTAAGCATTATTATCGGCGTCATAATTTTTTCTTTTCTTAATTCAGAACATATTTCCATTCCGTTCATTTTTGGAAGCATAAGATCAAGTACAATCAAATCAACGTTATTCTTCTGTGCAAGGTTAAAACCTGTTTGGCCATCCATAGCTTTAATAACATTATAATGTTCTCCCTGAAGGCTTAATTCCGAACCCTGCTGGATAGCAGGATCATCCTCAATGATCAGAATCTTCTTCATTTAAAACCTCCTGGTTAGATAATTCAAAAAGCTCAATCTCTTCTATTATATTTTTTAGTCTGAATTTTCCTAAAGGTTCAATCCTGCATTTTATTTTATTCCTTACAACATCAAACACATTACCGGAAATAAATATTTTCCCGGGTAAGCATTGCTGCTGAATCCGTGCAGCTATATTAACTGCATCGCCTTTTATCTCGCTGCCTAATTCAATTACGTCACCAATATGAATTCCGATCCTTAACTGAATTTTATTTTCTGAGTTAGTTTGATTGTTGCGTTCTTTAAATTTATCAACAAGAGCCAGGCTGCATTCGGCAGAATCAACTGCACTTTCGAACGTAGCAAGAATTGCATCGCCAATAATTTCTACAATTCTTCCATTAAAAAAAGAAATAGTTTCCCGCATCAGTAAATTGTGTTCCTCCAGAAGCTTTAATGTACCTGCCTCATCCTTGTTCATCATTCCCGAGTAGTTGACAATATCCGAAAAGAAAATTGTTTGTAAATGCCTGTGCTGCTTTTGCATGGATTTATCAATGTAACTTTCATCAGCCTCAATTTTATACTTTCTTATATTAGCTCTTATTCTGGCAATCACTTCGCGTGTATCAAATGGTTTCGTAATATAATCATCAGCGCCCATTTCAAGTCCTATAATTTTATCTATCTGGTTAGAGTTGGAAGTAAGGATGATGATAGGATTATGAAATGATTTTTCCCTTAGTCTTTTTGTAATTTCCAGTCCGTTTAATGAAGGCAGGTTTAAGTCCAGTAGCAGAAGATGAGGCTTCTCTGTTAAGGCTAAATTCATTCCTCTTCGTCCGTCATCGCTTGAAATAACTTCGTATCCTTCCAAATGAAGTATTTCTTTCAGACCGGCTAGAATAGCAGGATCATCTTCAACCAAAAGAATTTTAAACATCTGACTTTAAAGGGAATAATAATTTAAAACTTGTACCGGCGTTTAACCTGCTTTCAATTTGTATTTTTCCATTATGGTTATCCATCGCATGCTTAACAATCGATAAGCCGAGACCTGTTCCGGCAACTCTTTGTGCTTCTTTATCCTCCGATCTGAAATACGGTTCAAAGATTCTCTTCTTATCATCTTCACTTATTCCAATTCCTTTATCTTTAACTTCAATCATACAATAGCTATCTAGTACATTAGTATTAATTGAAATTTCCCTCTCATCCCTTGAATATTTCATTGCATTGGAAAGAAGATTTACAATGCATTCAACAGTAACATCCTTATCGGCCCATATTGGCAATTTCCTTTTTATCAGATTTTTATTGAGAATAAAATTGTTCATCTTAAACTGGTATTCCATAATCCTAACAGCCTCATCAATAGTTTCATTAAGATCAATATCAGAAAACTTATACTTCTTGATACCGCGTTCTATTTTTACAATATCAAGCACATTGTCAATCATTCTACCAAGTCTGTCGCTTTCACCCCTTATTATTTTCAGGTAATTGGTAAAGGAAGAATCATTGTTATGTCCATTGTTCTCAAGCAGCTCGGTAAAAATTCTTATTGAGGTAAGCGGGGTTTTGAATTCATGTGAGACGCTCGAAACAAAATAAGATTTAAGCCGGTTAAGTTCTTCTAATTTTTCTTTTTCCAGCCTGTCAAGAATAATTTTTTCCTGAAGCTGTATTCTTTCAATTGCCTGGGCAGATTCGTTTGAAAGCTGATTTAACAAATCGAAGTCTTCTTTATAATACCTGTTACCGGATTTTTTCTTCCCCATCAAAACAACAGCTACTAATTCACCTAAGACATTAACCGGAAAGATGAGAGCAATACTTCTTTTGTTAAGAGATTTAGCTTCAGATATCTGAACCGGAATTCCTGCTTCAACACTATTTACTGTTGCTATGGGATTGATTCTCAGTTCCTCAACACTTTTTGGAGTTAGTAATATTTTATGCCTGTCAAAACCGGGAAGGTTTTTCTGTCTGATAATAGAAAGTGAATTGTCGTGTTTATTAAAAGTGAAGATTCCTATTTTTTCTATTGGGATTAACTTGTTTAC
>CAZIDB010000018.1:22101-31713 GCA_964537965.1 uncultured Melioribacter sp.
CGTGTTTATTAAAAGTGAAGATTCCTATTTTTTCTATTGGGATTAACTTGTTTACCTCAGTTATAATCCTGTCTGCCAGTTCAGATATACTTGTTGAAGTCTGTATTGCTTTAAAAGTATCATTTATTGCTTTCCTGAAATCATAGTGAATCCTGAAAAACTTTTTATCCACAAAAACCTGTACATGTTTTTTCAACGGTTGAAATATCAGCGCAATCAAAACAGCAGCAACTACAGATAAAAATACAGATCTCACATTTACAAGATAAGTTACGCCAATTATTATGGAGACATAAAATATCCCAAGGAAAGAAATAACCACAATGTATACAACGCCGCGGTTAATAATAAAATCAATATCATATAAATGATATTTAACTATAGCTATACCAAAAGTAATTGGAATTGCTGACATTAAAATTAAGATTAGCTCTTCGGGAATTAAACCGTTTGTAGTTATTGCCTGCGGTATAACCCAAAATAAAATAAACGATACCGGACCAATTACAAAACCGACCAGGATCCATTTCAGTTTTTTCTTATCGGCAGGAGATTTTAATTTCCTGTATGTAAAAATAAAGATCATTATTGCGAGCAATACCGAGAAGACAACAAAAACTCTTGTATAGTTGAAGTACCTGATGTATGTAAGAGTATATAAAACATCATTCGTTTCGGAAAGCCGGATAAAAATAACATCAAGTATAACAGATAGAACAAGCGATATGATATAAAAAGGAACAATGTAAATTCTTTTATACCTGTTCGTTGGAAATATCAAAGTAAAATGTAGAAATAATGCAGGGACAAACGTATATGCAGAATGAAAGACATATCTTATCAAGTGCCCAAGCCAGTCAGGTTTTACCTGGTGATTTCCCCAGGTTGTCATTATTATGGCAGCAGTACAGATAACAACATTATGAAATGATATCGCCTGTTTGTAATCGTCCGCTTTAAATAAAACAATTATTGCAATTATGAAAAACAGAGCACCGGCAAGTAAAACAATCAGCAAATATAATGTAGAGTAATAAGGAATCAGGTTGAAATATAATTCAAACTGCTTACTATTTCTTTCAACAGTTACTTTAACCTTGTCATTAATATTTTTTCCGTCAAGATAGACTTCAACCTGTTCACGTGAAATAAATTTATAATCATCAATCCGGATAAAAATATCACCATCCTGAATCCAGGGATTGGGAAAATGTTCGTCAATAATCAATTTGTTGTTGTTTTCATAAAAAGAGAAAGGAATATCTGCTTTAAGATAAATATGATAAACACCTAATAGACAGACTATGAATAAAAGAAAGTCGATTGTGAGAATTAATTTTTTGTTCAAGATGACATCCTGAATAGTTTTTAATTCAATGTCACGAATACCTTGATCTGAAATAGAATAGGAAAAGAAATATTGGTTGAAAAATAAATTACCCGGTTTTAATAAGCAATTTCTTTTCTTGAAAATATTGAACCAAGTCTTCATTAATCTGCCTTATCAGGCTGTTGCAGAAAACCAAATTTTATCGTGGTGAGTCCCGCAAAGCGGGAAACCACGAAAACAAATTAAAATCATCCCTCTCCGCCGCGGCGGATTCGCTCGGGATGTGTAATTATTAAGTTATGCAACACCCTGCTTATGAAAGTATTGTAAAAAAATTTATTTCAAATATTTCAGATTATGTATTGTAATTCTAATTTCCCGGAATTATATTTCGTTCAAATGAAAAGAGATTTAAACATATTAAATAAAAACTGGGCTTGGTGGTGGAACCTCCGTGTTTCGCTATCTGGCATGTGATAGATAAAAATTAAATTAGCCGTGGATAGTGAAACAACTGTCCACGGCTTTTTCATTTTAAAGCCGTGAGAATTCAAATCACGGCTTTTTTGTTTTTTAGATATTACACTTATTAAATAAAGAAGATTAACTAACAAAAGAATTAAACAAATTAGGAGTAACCATGCGAGACAACAAATTCACTTTGCACGTTAATGAATCACCAACAAAATGGTACAACATATTAACGGATTTACCTGTTCCACTTGCACCACCCATTCATCCAGGCACAAAAAAACCAATTAAGCCAGAAGATTTAGCTGCAATATTTCCAATGGAATTGATTAAACAGGAAATGAGTTCTGAAAGATTTATTGAGATTCCGGATGAAGTGTTAGACATTTATTCCTTAAGCAGGCCAACACCAGTCATCAGAGCTTACCGGTTAGAGAAAGCACTTGATACTCCCGCAAAAATTTATTTCAAGTATGAAGGAGCAAATGCATCAGGAAGTCATAAGTTGAATACTTCAATAGCACAAGCTTATTATAATAAGAAAGCAGGGATAAAAAAATTAACAACAGAAACCGGAGCCGGACAATGGGGCACTGCTCTTTCAATGGCATGTAACCACTTTAATATGGAATGCCAGATATTTATGGTAAAAGTAAGCTACCAGCAGAAGCCGTACAGAAAATCTCTTATGCAGTTGTTTGGTTCTGAAGTAATAGCAAGTCCCTCCACTTTAACAAACTCTGGTAAACATATTTTAGCCAATGACCCGGATTCTCCCGGATCCCTGGGAGTTGCAATTAGTGAAGCTGTAGAATTAGCGGCACAAAGAGAAGACACAAATTACTCACTTGGAAGCGTGCTCAATCATGTTCTTCTTCATCAAACTATTATTGGTGAAGAAGCAAGACTTCAAATGGAAATGGCTGGAGAATACCCGGATATTGTTATTGCTTGTGTTGGCGGCGGAAGTAATTTTGGAGGAATCGCATTCCCATTCCTAAGGGACAAACTAACCGGAGATAAAAAAGATCTTGAAGTTATTGCCGTTGAACCATCTGCCTGCCCAACTTTAACACGCGGTAAATTCGCGTACGATTTTGGTGATGAGGCTGGTTATACTCCGTTAATGAAAATGTTTACTCTTGGACATAATTTTATTCCTGCAAAAATACATGCTGGCGGTTTAAGGTATCATGGTGCTTCTCCAATTGTTTCTCATTTACTTGATCTTGGATTAATAAAGGCAGAATCTTATTATCAGAAAGAAGTATTTGAAGCAGCCGTTCTTTTTGCACGCGAGGAAGGAATTGTACCTGCACCAGAAAGTTCACATGCAATTAAATCTGCTATTGAACAGGCTACGAAATGTAAAGAAAGCGGAGAATCAAAAGTAATCCTATTCAATCTATCGGGACATGGAATGCTCGATCTTGGTGCTTATGAGGCATTTCTCCAGAATCATCTTGAAGATCATGAAATGACTGAAGAAGAGATTGCAGAAAATGTAAAAGATCTGCCCGAGGTATTGGTCTAAAACAATTCATAATCAATTGTTCATTCCCCTTTCATCATAGAGAGGGGAATATAATCCTTCGCCCGCCCTCTTGCTTACCGTTCCTTCTATATAAATTTTAAACACAATAGTAATTCCGTAAAATAATTTAACGATTATTATTTCCTTTTATATCAAGCGTTTATAAGTCTGTTGTAAAATAATTTTACAATCGCCAGTTCAACAGTAAAAGCTTAGCAGGACTTTAACCAGCTTAAAACTAATTTATCTTTCTGGCATAATGATTGTTTAATTCTCAGAAGTTGAAAATGAAAAACTTCAGGGAGTATAAAATGCAAAAGAGAATTTTATTGGTGGATGATGAATCAGCTTTAAGAAGATCCTTGTCCCTTGGATTAAACCAGAATGGTTATGATGTAGAGCCATGTGAGAATGGATTAACCGCTCTTGATAAACTTGATCTTTACAGCAAGAATCATATGAACCTTGATGTTGTAGTTCTTGATATCCAGTTGCCCGATATAAACGGGAAGAAGCTCGGCAGGATTATAAAATCAAAATATCCTGATGCCTCGATGCTTTATATAACGGGCTATGCAGATAAACTTGATCTACTTGAAATTGAAGACTTACAGGTTGATGGCTTACTTGAGAAACCTTTTACGGCTGATGCACTAAGTAAACAACTTGACCAGATTATAAATAAAAAACCATTGACTGAAGAAAAGAAGGAAGAAGAAAAAGCTGAACCCGTTACTACATCTGCATATATTTTAATTAAGATTAAACAAAACGCTGATTTCTTTCCCCTTTATAAAAAACTATACTTTATGGAAAATGTTCTTTACTGTGATGCTACACGTGGCGACATAGATATTTTTATGCTTATTCAATCGGATTCGTCTGAGGCCTGCAGGAACATATATGAGAATGAAATTAAGAACTTAGATGAAATTGAAGAAGCCACGTTTCTGCCGGTTGATGTTCCTGTTCTGAATGATAATATTAAAGATATAATCAGCGGCGTTGGCATTACAATGTTTGATGATATTCCTGAAATGTCCAAAGTAAGAGATAGCAGAAAATCTGTTTGCTCTTATGTTCTTGTTGATGTTGACAGGGAAAGACTTCAGGAGATTTATCCCATTCTCCGTCTTACTGAAAATGTGCTTTACTGCGATTATATTTCGGGTAAGTATAATTTAATTCTTATGGTTCACGGGCCGCAGTTCAGTGAGATTGATAAGATCATCACGAATAAAATTGTAAATCTTGGCGGTGTTCTTAAAGTAAAGGAATACCCGATAATAAATATTTTTGAAATGTAGCGAGGGACGAAACTTAATACTGAATGCCTGGTTAATCCCTGCATTCAGTATTTGTTTAAACTTTAGTTTCTCAATCAAACTATATTATTTGCTCGTTTATGCTGAACAAAATTCTTTTGATGGAGCAGTTAATTCTTTCTTGCTTTTTAAAGCGAATGGAATTGCCTGCTCTGTTTTCATTTTAAATAAAGGCAACAGTTATGACAGACATTTCTATCCGCGAAGACAAAAAAGAAATTCTGAATTTCAAAATTGACCTGATTAAAAAAAGACACCAGGAAGGCTCTCTTATTACTTTACTTCAGTCCGCTCAGGATTCATACGGTTATGTGCCGGAGAAGGTAATTCATTACATAAGCGAACTTGTTGAAATTCCATCCTCAGAAATTTATGGTGTACTTACATTCTATGCCCAATTCAGACTTAAGCCGATGGGAAAAAACCTCATCAGGATTTGCGAAGGAACCGCCTGTCATGTAAATGGAGCCAAAACTGTACTCTCTGTATTACAGGATGAACTTGGAATTTCCGTTGATGAAACTACTGATGATGGTTTATTTACTCTGCAATCTGTTGCCTGCCTTGGCTGCTGCTCATTAGCTCCTGTAATGATGATCAACCAGGAAACTCACGGAAACCTTACAACAGAAAAAATTAAAAAAGTAATTAAGAGTTATAAATCCAAACAACACGCAGGAGTTGCAAATGAAAAAAATTAAAGTTGGACTTGGTACCTGCGGTGTTTCTGCCGGTGGAGAATTAGTTTATAATAAACTTAAGCAATCAATCAGTGAATTAAATCTTGATGTTGAATTGAGCGAAACCGGTTGTATGGGAATGTGTTATGAAGAAGCTCTTGTTGAAATTGAAGATGACAATGACAAATATCTTTACTCAAAAGTTTCGGTTGATAAAGTCGGTAGAATAATTAACGAACACATAATCAATAACCAACCAATAAACGATTGGATTATAAAAAGCAGCCAGGTTTCCAAAGAAGAGTCTTTCTTAAAACATCAGACAAGAATTGTTTTAAGAAACTGCGGAGAAATTAATCCTTCCTCAATTGATGATTATATTGCAAAGAACGGCTACAAAGCAATTCAAAAAGTTTTAAATGAATATTCACAGCAGGATGTAATTGATATTGTAACCAAATCAGGTTTACGCGGAAGAGGCGGCGCCGGCTTTGCTACAGGAATGAAATGGAAGTTCGCTAATCAATCCGTAGCAGATAAAAAATATATCATCTGCAATGCAGATGAAGGCGACCCCGGTGCATTTATGGATAGAAGTGTGCTTGAAGGAGACCCTCATTCTGTTTTGGAAGGAATGATGATTGCCGGCTACACAATTGGTGCAGATGAAGGAATTATTTACGCAAGAGCAGAATATCCTCTTGCAATTAAAAGATTAAAAAACGCTTTGCAGCAATGCAGGCAAAAAGGAATTCTCGGTAAAAATATTTTCGGCACTTCTTTTAATTTCGATATAAGAATTAAAGAAGGAGCCGGAGCTTTTGTTTGCGGTGAAGAAACTGCACTTATGGCATCTGTAGAAGGGAGAAGAGGAATCCCACGGATTCGTCCTCCCTTTCCTGCAGTAAGTGGTTTATGGGGCAAGCCAACTAACATTAACAATGTAGAAACTTATGCAAACGTTCCGTGGATAATCTTAAACGGCTGGGAAGCTTTTGCTTCAATGGGAACCGAGAAAAGCAAAGGCTCAAAAGTTTTTGCACTTGCAGGAAAAATTAAACGAAGCGGTTTAATTGAAGTACCTATGGGAATGACGATAAATCAAATTGTGTTTGATGTTGGCGGCGGAATTAAAAACGACAGAAAATTTAAAGCCGTTCAGATTGGAGGTCCTTCAGGTGGCTGCATCCCTGCTTCAATGGGAGATTTAAGAATTGATTATGATGAGATTGTTAAAACAGGCGCCATTGTTGGCTCCGGCGGCTTAATTGTTCTGGATGATACAACCTGTATGGTTGATCTTGCAAGATACTTCTTAAATTTTACACAGCTTGAATCCTGCGGCAAATGTACATTCTGCAGAATTGGAACTAAACGGATGCTTGAAATTCTTGAAAGAATAACCGAAGGCAAAGGAAAAGAATCTGATATTGATTTACTTGAGAATCTTGCTATGCAAATTAAAAGTGCAAGCTTATGCGGTTTAGGTCAATCGGCGCCAAATCCTGTATTAACAACAATAAAATACTTCCGAGAAGAGTATGAAGAACATATTCTTAATAAGCGATGCCCTACTCATTCCTGCTCATCATTAATTACTTACAACATAATTGAAGAGAAGTGTAAAGGCTGTGGCGTCTGCATAAAAGCCTGCCCAACCGGTGCAATTACCGGAAAGAAAAAAGAAATGCATTACATAAACTATGAACTGTGTATTAAGTGCGGTAAATGCTATGAAGCCTGCCGGCTTGACGCAGTTGAAAAAATATAATAATCATCCTGGAAATGTTTATGGAAATAATTAAAGTAACAATTAACGGTAAAGAGTTCGAAACAGCCAACGATAAAACAATTCTTGAAGTTGTACAGGAAAACAAGATTGATAACATTCCGACTTTATGCGAAGATAAAAGACTAGAACATTACACCTCCTGCTTTTTATGTGTTGTAGAAGTTGAAGGACTAAACAGGTTAATTCCTTCCTGCTCAACTAAAGTTACCAATGGAATGAAAATAAAAACAAGAAGCGAAGCCGTGCTGAAATCAAGAAAGACTGCGCTTGAATTGCTTATGTCCAATCATTATGCGGATTGTATTGGTCCCTGCAGAAATAACTGCCCTGCCGGAGTTGACGCTCAAACTTACATCGCTTTAATTTCAATGGGCAAATACAAGGAAGCGTTAAAGCTTGTTAAAGAAAATAATCCATTGCCTCTTTCTATCGGAAGAGTTTGCGTAAGAGATTGTGAAAAAGACTGCCGCAGAAATTTTGTTGATGAACCTGTTTCTGTTAACGCTCTTAAAAGATTTGTTGCCGATCTTGATTCAATAAACAAATGGATTCCCGATGTAAAACCCAAAAGAAATAAAAAGGTAGCAGTAATTGGCAGCGGCCCTGCCGGTTTAACCTGTGCTTACTTTTTAACTCTTGATGGTTATGATGTTACAATTTTTGAAAAGCTGCCGGAACTGGGTGGAATGTTAAGGTATGGAATTCCGGAATACAGATTACCAAAGAACATCCTTGATTCTGAAATCAACTGGATACTTGATCTTGGTGTAAATGTAAAAACAAATGTTGAACTTGGAAAAGATTTTTGTCTTGATGATTTAAATGCAGAAGGATTTGAATCTGTATTTATAGGCGTTGGGGCACATAAGGCAACAAAGCTTGGTTTAGACGGAGAAGAAAAAACCGTTGGTGTTTTCCGCGGAATTGATTTCTTAAGAGAAATAACTTTTAACCAAAATAAGACTCTTAACGGAATTGTAATTGTTGTTGGAGGAGGAAACACTGCAATTGATGCTGCAAGAACAGCTTTAAGATGCGGCGCAGACCAGGTTAAAATTGTTTACAGAAGAAGCATTAACGAAATGCCCGCCGCAAAAGAAGAAATTGAAGCTGCTCAACATGAAGGCGTTGAGATTTTATTCTTAACAAATCCAAAATCTCTTGTAGTTGAAAATGAAAAGCTTAAAGGAATTGAATGCTTAAAAATGCAGCTTGAAGAAACAAAGCCGGGTGAACGCCCCCGCCCTGTTCCGGTTGCAGGCTCAGAATTTATAATCAACTGTGACCATATTATAAGCGCAATAGGACAGGCAGTTGATCCGTCATTCGTTCAGAAAGATAAGAATATCGGATTGGAAAAATGGGGAACAATATCTGTAAACAAAGATACACTTGAAACTTCATTACCAGGAATATTTGCCGGCGGAGATGATGTAACCGGTCCATTAACCGCAATCAGTTCAATTGCCCAGGGCAAGAAAGCCGCATTCGCAATAATGAATTACCTTGAAACCGGTAAAGCTAAAAAATCAGATTTTAAATTCTACAGCTTAAAACATAAACTTCACAAATTAACCGACAGAGAATTTGAGCAGTACAAAAAAATTCCGCGTGAGAAGATTGCTGAAATTCCTTTAAGTGAAAGAAATAATTTTTGTGAAGTTGAACTTGGAATAAACGAGGAGCAATCTTTACACGAAACAGAAAGATGCCTTGAGTGTGGCTGCTCTGAATATGCAGACTGTACATTAAGAAAATACTGCGATGAATACCACGTTGATGTATCTGAGTTTATTGGAGAAACAAGAAAATATATGGTGGATGGCAGGCATCCGTTCATATTGCTTGATCCGAACAAATGTATTAACTGCGGCAAGTGCGTTAGAACCTGTTCAGAAATATTAAAAGTATCTGCAATTGGATTTGTTTACCGCGGATTCAAATCAATTGTAAAGCCGGCAATGGAAAAAGCATTAAGCGAAACAAACTGCATTGCATGCGGTAACTGTATTGATGTTTGTCCTACCGGCGCAATTGCCGAGAAGTTTCCTTTTAAATTGCTTGGAACATTGCCGAAAGAAAATATAGAAACAGTTTGTAACTTCTGTTCAATAGGATGCAAAGTTAATTTCAAAAAAATAACAAATGACATTTTCTATGTTTCAAATTCAACTGATGGAATAAAAGATTCACACAACAAAGGTTTCCTCTGCTCAAAAGGAAGATTTGGCCATCGCTATCTTCTTCAAAAAAACAGAATACTCACTCCGCAGATTAAGCAGAATGGCTTATACAGGAATGTTGATGAAGAAACTGCAATCAAATATACGGCTAATAGATTAAAAGATATAATTCGTGAATACGGGAAAGATTCAGTTGCTGTTTTTGCATCACCAAAACTCTCCAATGAAGAACTTTTTCTGCTTCAGAAGTTTGCAAGAATTGGTATTGGCAATAACAATATTCACAGCTTTTCCAAT
>CAZIDB010000019.1:0-2643 GCA_964537965.1 uncultured Melioribacter sp.
TATGTACATTGAATCAATCATTCCTTTTTTTAAACTCCACGATTGTCCCTCATCCGCAGAAATCAAAATGCTATCTGACCTTACATCCAACAGCGTATTATCACTTAACAGAATTAAACTACCGTTCCCTTTATTTCTCTGCCAGAAACTTGTTGTCCAGTTTTCACCGTAATTTGTTGTATAATAAATTCCGCCCGGCGATTCATCATGATATAAACTGGAAATAAAAAGTTTATTCCCGATAGACAGCATTCTTTTAAAGTCCGATTTATGCTCAGGAGAAATATTAGTCCAGGTTTTACCGTTATCCTTTGAGCAATACAAATTACACTGCATGCCATTATGACCGGCAATAAATATTTCGTCATTTTCATTAATATAAAGCGCTTTGATATATTCATTCTTTCCCGGATTTACAATTACACTATCCCACGTAACATTATCGTTAGAGTAGATTATTTTGTTTCCGGCGCCGGCTTCATAAACGCTTATATAAATATCACCTTTGGAATTAAATGCTATTCCGGTTGCATCACGATTTGAAACTAACTGTTCCCATTTTACTTCTACCGGTTGATTGGTTACAGGATTATCTTTACTACATCCTATGAAAGAAAGGATAAATGCTACACACAAGAACCCGGTTGCTTTTTTCATTTTGGCCACCCTCCAAATTTATCTGCAAATTAATAATCCAGAAAACAGAAATCAATAGGGCATACAATTATTATCTGTTGCCGGCTATGAAAATTTCTATGATCTGGAATTTATTTAGATATTCATTATTGCTTAATAAAGCTGTTTTTACCAACCATTATTTCTTATCAAAAATTTCAGCAACTTTATCTACTAATTCATCTGCCCTTAATCCTTTGGCAAGAATTTTCCCATCGGCATCTATTAAAAAAGTTGTTGGATATCCCACTATATTATAATCGGAAATTATTGTTCTGTCTTCTTCCTGGATAATCTGAGGCCATTCAATTTGATTTTCCTTAATAAATTTAACCAGGGGTTCTATGTTATCTTCAGCTATACCGATCAATATGAAATTTTTACTTTTATATTGTTCATAAATTGATTTCAGCTTTGGAATTTCTTCTCTGCAGGGCGCACACCAGGTTCCCCAAAAATCAAGCAGCACAATATTTCCGCGTAACTTATTTAATGTAATTGCTTCACCTGTTATTGATTTGGATGAAAAATTAATTGCATTCATTCCGGCTTCATTGCCTCCGCGTTCTTCAACGCTGGCATCTTTAATCAACATAATATTGCTGCCGTCTATAGCTGCATTGCCAATCCTGTAATAATAATTTCCTATTCTTGTATGCCCGTTCTTCTGAATTCCTTCATTGAATTCGGAAAGTGTATTGACTGTTTTTTCATTCCAAACCTTAGCAGAGAAATAATACCTGTATACGGCACGGTCACTTTTAATTGCAATAGTATATTTCTCACCCCCAACTTCAAATTCACCTTTATGATGTTGTGCGAATGCAAAGGTAAGTTTAAGAGGGGTATCTTTTTCTACTTGTTTGCTATATTGCTCCGGAGAATAATCAAGATAAATCCATGCTTTTGTTGTTTTCCTTTCTCCATCAAAGAATTCATAATTTACTTCAAACAGTTGCAAGTCATTATAACGTCCCCAGAAATTCTGTCCCGGCATTTTTTCCGGTAATGTAAAATATGTTTCGTCGGAAAAATCATAATTATTATTCTTATCCATTTTAATTTTCAATGCCCCTTCGCTGTCATAACCGGCAACAATTCCTATATCAACTTTTATGAAGTCTTTTGAGTATTCCGATTCATCCGGCTGCCAGTTTAAAGAATGTTTTACCTCATTAAAGAATTCTTCACTTATTTTCCCGGTAGTATAATTCTGATATGAATGTTGAAAAAAATCTGTTTGATCTGATGCGAATAATAGATTCTTTAAAGTGTCTGGTATACCTTTGTATTCGGGAACGGTTGATTTCCATTTATTATCTTCTGGCATTTTTTCAAAACATAAAAGGCTGTGTTGAAATGGCCCAAAGCCTTTAACTTTTGTCAGGTTTACACAAATTGTATCAGGATACTGTGCAAGTGTTGATGAAATAAAAATGAAATACAAGCAAACTACAGAGATTAATTTTTTCATATTTTCACCTAATAAAACTTTTGAACAAAAATTATGTTTATTCTGTAAATAGTGATTATGACAGTTTGTATATAGTTATCAGATAATCGTTTTGACGTGTAAGTATGAGCGATATGTGAAAATCTTAAACCCATTGTTCCCCAACAATTTTATAGACATAAATACGGACATAATAATACATTTATTTTTTCATGTCAATACTCATTGCGGCATTATTTTCATCCACACCCACACCGAGTCAGCCTCGGGTGGAGGAAATCAGGAACGGGAAATTGGCAACTGGCAACTGAAATTATTGAACTGAGGTGCTTCAATGGAGATGGATGGTTGATGTTTGTTGGTTAAAGATTTGAGAAGGAAAATATCTTGTGCTGATTAGTGAATACGTAGTGCAACTTTGTGATACTGAAGATTAATTTCATAGAGTTACAAATGAATGATAATTGAGTGACAACCGAATTACCAGCAGCCATAAATGTTGAATGACCAATAAC
>CAZIDB010000019.1:2743-11780 GCA_964537965.1 uncultured Melioribacter sp.
GCCTCAGCCTTCTTAATAGCATTTGAATAACGCGAAGCTAACGATTACTTCTTTACTTCGGCTGAAATTTTAATCTTCCCCGATCTTTTAAAATAAAGAGTTATCTCTCCGCTTTTACCGATAGGAATTTTATTCTTGAGATCAATCAACATAACATGATTTCCGCCGGGCTTAAAAGAAAAAGATGTTTTTGCGGGAACAACAACAAACGGAGTTTTTCTCAT
This sequence comes from uncultured Melioribacter sp., assembly GCA_964537965.1. Taxonomy (GTDB): domain Bacteria; phylum Bacteroidota; class Ignavibacteria; order Ignavibacteriales; family SURF-24; genus SURF-24. The sequence continues at coordinate 2,968 of CAZIDB010000019.1, forward strand.
ACCCATTGCATCGCCGATCTTATAAGTTTCATGTAATTCTACAATTTTGGATAGGGAAGACTTTACATTAAATAAAGTATCCGGTTTATTTCCTTTGTTCACAATTTCAAAATATGCTGCCGTGTTCATACCTTTTGCGCCGGGACGAATCCATGCGTTTTTCACCTCAACAGTATTTGGCTGAAGCAAAAACATCAGGAATGAAATTATATATAACATTTATTCTCCAAAATTTTTTTACATGTTCTTAATCAATGTTTTAACATCAACCGATATTTTTTCCAGGTCCACTTCGCTCCCTTTATAATTTCCAACAACATTCCCGTTTTTATCCAGAAGATAAATCCTGTCTGTATGAACAAAAAAGTAATTTGGTTTTTTATCCTCACTGTAAGTTGTATCTCCTGCAATAGCAAGGTATTTTAATTGATGCCGTAACGAATCCACTATTTTCTTTTCAGCAGTAAGAAAGCTAAACCGGTCAAAGTTTATTTCTCTAACTGAAGCAAACTTTTTTAAAACAGAAGGAAAGTCTCTGTCGGGATCAAAAGTGATGGACACAAATCTAACATCTGATATTCCTTCTTCATTCAGCTTTCGTTGTATCCGCTGCAGGTTATTTGTAATCATCGGGCAAATATCCGGGCAGTGTGTAAATATGAATGCCAGAAATGATGGGTTACCTTTAACAAAATCAGGATAGGTCACTTTAGCACTATCCTGATTTAAACATTCCAGATGAATATTACTAAGGTCATTCTCTACATTAATTTCATTTTTGCATCCGGTTAGCAGCAATGTAAAAAGTGCAATTAAACAGATATGAATTCCAAAGTTATTCTTCATGCTTCCCTTTATTATTTTTCAAACAGGAATTTCCCACTATCATCAACCGAAATATTTATTGTATCTCCACCTATGAACTTATTTGACAGCAACTCCTGCGAAAGGGGATTAACAAGATACTTTTGTATAGTTCTTTTAAGCGGACGAGCGCCGTATGTAACATCATAACCAATTTTTGCCAGCCAGTCTTTGGCTTCATCATTAATATCAAGATTAATATTTTTTTGCGCAAGGGATTTTCTTAAACCTTCAATCTGGATATCTACAATTCTTCTCAGTTCATTTTTAAGCAAAGGTTTGAAGACTATGTACTCATCAATTCTATTTAAAAATTCCGGGCTGATTGTTTGCCGAAGCATTTCAAAAAGTTCTGCCCTTAAATCATTAAGCAGGTCGCTTGCGTTTTCCTCTGTAAACGAACCAAGTTTTTCCTGAATAAGATGAGAACCAAGATTAGAGGTCATTATTATGATTGTATTTTTAAAGTTAACCGTTCGTCCCTGGTTATCTGTTAATCTACCATCATCTAGTACCTGAAGAAGAACATTAAACACTTCCGAATGGGCTTTCTCAATTTCATCAAGAAGTACAACAGAGTATGGTCGTCTTCTAACCGCTTCAGTTAATTGTCCGCCTTCATCGTAACCTACATATCCCGGCGGTGCACCAATTAACCTTGATACCGAAAACTTCTCCATATATTCAGACATATCAATTCTAACCATTGCATGTTCATCATCAAATAAAAATTCTGCTAATGCTCTCGCCAGTTCGGTTTTTCCAACTCCTGTTGTTCCCAGGAATATAAACGAGCCGATTGGACGATTAGTGTCCTGCAAACCTGCACGAGATCTTCTGATAGCATTTGCAACAGCGGTTACGGCATCATCTTGTCCAACAACTCTGTTATGCAAAGCCTCTTCCATTTTCACAAGTTTACTTCTTTCACTCTCAAGCATTTTACTTACGGGAATGCCGGTCCATTTTGCAACTACTTCAGCAATATCTTCGGCCTCAACTTCTTCTTTCAACATTTTGTTGTTCTTCTGAATTTCAAAAAGATGTTTTAATTCTTCGTTAATTCTTTTATCAAGAGAAGAAATCGTTCCATATCTTAGTTCTGCTACCTTTGCGAGATTACCATCACGTTCAAACTGTTCGGCTTGTAGTTTTGCCTGTTCAACATCACTCTTCATTTGTTGTATCTGCTGGATTTTATCTTTCTCTAACTTCCAATGCGTTTTTAGCTGATTTCTTTCCTCGTTCAGATCAGATAATTCTTTTTTCAGTTCATTTAGCCTTCTTAATGATTCTTCATCCTTTTCTCTTAGAAGAGCTTCCCGCTCAATTTCCAATTGTTTTATTTTTCTCTCAACGTTATCAAGTTCTTCAGGCATAGAATCAATTTCAATTCTTAATTTGGAAGCAGCTTCATCAATTAAATCAATTGCTTTGTCGGGTAGAAATCTGTCAGAAATATATCGGGCTGATAATTGAACCGCTGCAATTATTGCCGAATCAGTTATTCGTACTCCATGATGTACTTCATATTTTTCTTTTAAACCCCTTAAAATAGAAATTGCATCTTCTTCATTTGGTTCTCCGATAAAAACCTGCTGGAATCTACGTTCTAATGCAGAATCTTTCTCAATATATTTCCTGTATTCATTCAATGTAGTCGCACCAATACAATGAAGCTCACCGCGTGCAAGGGCGGGTTTTAATATATTAGCGGCATCCATAGAACCTTGTACAGCGCCCGCGCCAATCAATGTATGAAGTTCATCAATAAACAAAATTACTTCACCGTTTGATTCCTGAACTTCTTTAACAACTGCTTTTATTCGTTCTTCAAACTGCCCCCGGAATTGTGTCCCAGCAACTAACGCACCCAAATCTAATGCAACTATTCTTTTTGATTTTAAATTTTCCGGAATATCACCGCTTATTATTCTATACGCAATTCCTTCTGCAATTGCTGTTTTACCAACGCCCGGTTCACCAATAAGGACCGGGTTATTTTTTGTTCTTCTTGAAAGCACCTGAAGAACTCTTCTTATTTCATCCTCTCTTCCAATTACAGGATCAAGCTTTCCCCGTTGAGCTAATTCATTTAGATCTCTTCCATATTTTTTTAACGACTGATATGTATCTTCCGGGTTTTGTGAAGTAACTCTTTGTGTACCACGAATATCTTTTAGTGCAGTAAGAATTATTTCTCTGCTTAAGCCGGCATCAAAGAGTAATTGACTTGCCCTGTTTCTTGATGAAATCAATCCAAGCAACAAATGTTCGGATGAAATGAATTCATCTTTTAATTGTCCTGCCTCTTTTGCTGCATTATCAAATATTCTTTGTGTCTCTAATGATAATTGCTGATTACCTATTCCTGAACCGCTCACTTTTGGAAGTTTTTCAAGTAGCTCATTTATCTTCAACCGTAAGTGATTAATATTTGCTTCAACTTTTTTTAAAATCAAAACGCTGATGTTTGAATCATCCTGTATTATTGCACCTAAAACATGTTCGGGTTCAATTAATTGGTTTTGGTAATTTTGCGCTATCTCTATCGCATTTTGAATTATCTCCTGAGCTTTTACCGTCAATTTGCCAAAGTTAAAAGCCATAAAGTCCGTCCATTATTTATTAAGTTAAATATTTATCTTATAGTTACAAAAATCCAGCCAATTAAGCTGGGGCAATAGATTAAATTTAAATTATGATTCACGTGAATCTTATATGAAAATTGGTTTATTGAATTTAGAGCTTTTAAAGGGTAATTTTAATCTGTGAATTTTTCAAACGAAGATATAATAACAGCAATCGCTACTTCTCCCGGAAACAGTGCTCTTGCCATTATCCGAATAAGCGGTAAAAATTGTATTGAAATAACTGATAAGATTTTTATTGGAAAGAAATCTTTAGTAGAATCCGACTCACATACAATTCATTATGGAAAAGTAATTGATGAAAGCCATGCAGTAATAGATGATGTATTGGTTTCAATTTTCAAAGCACCTCATTCATATACGGGCGAAGAAAGTGTGGAAATTAACCATCATGGAAATCCAATTATTTCTCAACAAATAATCGCATTATTATTAAAACACAATATTAGAGTTGCTGAACCCGGAGAATTTACGAAAAGAGCTTTTCTTAATGGAAGAATTGATTTAGCCCAGGCAGAAGCTGTTATCGATGTAATCAGTTCAAGAACAATTTCTTCTCTTAAGGGATCAAGAAATCAACTTGATGGTATTTTATCAGAGTGTGTAACTACGCTTAGAGATTCATTGGTTGATTTTTCGTCTTTGCTTGAAGTTGAACTGGATTTCGCAGAAGAAGATTTGGAGTTCATTTCCAAGAATGATCTGATATCTAAACTTGAAGAAATTGTTGAAAGAATATCAAGTTTACTAAGCACCTATAGCTTTGGAAAGGTAATTACCGAAGGAGTAAATGTAGCTATCGTTGGCGAGCCAAATGTTGGGAAATCCTCTTTGCTGAATAAATTACTAAAGGAATCACGTGCAATTGTTAGTGAAATTCCTGGCACAACCAGAGATATTATTCACGAAGATATTGAAATAGATGGGGTTTTATTTAAATTATTTGACACCGCTGGATTGAGATCAACAGCTGATAAAATTGAAAAAGAAGGCGTTACAAGAGCAATTGAAATTATTAAAACGGCTGATGTTGTTCTTTTTGTTTCAGATGTGGAAAATTCTATCCCGGATTCTATTTACACTCAATTAACAGAAAATTGTGAAATAGAAAGGATTATAAAAGTATTAAATAAAATAGATCTGGTTAGAGATAGTACAATTCTTTCTGATATAAAAATCTCTTGCAAGACAGGAGAAGGAATAGACAACTTGCTTTCTCTGTTAAAGAAGAATGCTCTTCATGGAGAAATTTATACTGAGAAGACAGCCATACTAACAAATGTAAGGCATTTTAATGCCCTTAATAAAGCTAAAGAATTACTTGAGAAAGCGGTAAGTTCTATCAGGCAAAATTATTCGGGGGAATTTATATCGGTAGATTTGCGTTCTGCAGAGAACCAATTAAATGAAATTATTGGAGTTGTTACATCGGATGATATTTTAAATAATATCTTTTCGAAATTCTGTATAGGGAAGTAGATTTTCACGTGAAACTGAATTTGAGTTTATATGAAAAAATATGATATCGTTGTTGTGGGTGGTGGTCATGCTGGAATTGAAGCCGCATGCATAGCGGCAAATATGGGCGCCTCGGTAGTCCTAATAACTTTGGACAAAGCAGCTCTGGGAAGAATGTCCTGCAATCCATCCATTGGCGGAAGCGCAAAAGGACACTTAGTTCATGAAGTTGATGCCCTTGGGGGAATGATGGGTTTACTCGCAGATAAAACCGGAATTCAATTCCGCACATTAAACAAATCTAAAGGTCCTGCCGTATGGGCACATAGATGCCAGGCAGATAGAAGCTTATATTCTGAACAGGCACTTAAAGATATCTCAGAAATTAATAATCTGGATATTATAGAAGACTCTTTGTTTGATGTGATAGTTGAAGATAACAAAATTGTTGGAGCAGTTACAAATGAAGGAATTGAACTTGCCTGTTCTGCTCTAATACTTTGTTCCGGTACTTTTATGAATGGATTGATGCATACAGGATTAAAATCCACTATTGGTGGCAGATTCGGAGAAAAAGCAGCTACTGGTTTAACCGAACAATTCACAAAGATTGGATTTGTTTCCGGAAGACTTAAAACAGGTACTCCACCAAGATTACTAAAACAGTCAATCAATTTTGATATTCTTGAAGAACAACCCGGGGATGAAACTCCTGAACCATTCTCTTTACGTACTGATGTTTCGCTATTTCCATATTTACTGCAGGTAAGTTGTCATTTAACATATACACACCTTGGGACACACGAAATTTTACGAAAGGGATTTGCCGAGTCTCCCTTATTCGGTGGAATTATTCAGGGGGTTGGACCAAGATATTGTCCATCCATCGAAGACAAAATTGTACGCTTCAAAGACAAAGTAAAGCATCAACTTTTTCTTGAACCTGAAGGTTTGGATAGTGATCTTATTTATCTTAACGGTTTTTCATCTTCACTTCCAACTGAAATCCAGATTGAAGCCGTTCATTCTATTAAAGGATTGGAGGAAGCGGAAATAGTTCGACCAGCGTATGCAGTTGAGTATGATTATTTCCCGCCTTACCAAATAGATAATACTTTAGAAACCAAATTAGTTAAAGGACTGTACTTTGCCGGACAAATAAATGGAACCTCCGGATATGAAGAGGCAGCAGCTCAGGGAATTATGGCTGGAATAAATGCTGTATTAAAAATTCAGAAAAGAAAAGAATTTGTTCTTAAAAGAAGCGAAGCTTATATAGGCGTTTTAATTGATGACCTTGTAACCAAATCTACTGAAGAACCTTACCGTATGTTCACCTCAAGAGCAGAACATAGATTGCTGCTAAGACAAGATAACGCCGACAGAAGATTGCTTGAATATGGTTATAACTTCGGGTTAATCTCTAAAGAAATGTTTAGTGAGCTCAGTAAAAAAGAAACACTAATCAGAAAAAATATTGATCTGTTCCAGACAAAAAAACTTAGCACTACACAAGCAAACGAGTTCCTCGAAGTATATCAATCAACCAGGTTAGACAACCCGGAAACAATCTCAAAACTTTGCAAACGACCAGAAGTTTCACTGGAAAAACTTTTAGAATTATTAGATCCAAATAAAAAAGAATCAATCATTGAGGAGTTAATCTCCAACAAAAAAGCATTAGAGCAGGTTGAAATAGAATTGAAATACGAGGGCTATATAAAACGCCAACAGGATTTGGTTGACAAACTTGAAAGATATGAAGACATAGAAATTCCATTAAATTTTAATTATCTAAATTTGAGGCCGCTCTCGACCGAATCAAGAGAAAAGCTAAACAAAATCAAACCTCGTTCAATAGGGCAGGCAACCAGAATTTCCGGAGTAACACCTTCAGATATTTCCATTTTATTAGTATATTTGAAGCGCTAATTCAAAACAATTGGGAAAGGATTTGGACCAACAGGAGCAGTATCTACGCCAATTAAAAACTTTTTTTTGGGAAAACGGACACAATCCTGAAGACTATCAGCTTGAACGATTAGCAATTTTTGCTACACTGATCACTAAAAAGAATCAATCCGTTAATTTAATTTCCAGAAAAGATATTGCTCACTTAGTTGAAAATCATATTTTTATTTCTGCTTATCTTGCCGAATTCCTACCGGACAAAGTAACCTCATTCCTGGATATTGGAACAGGCGGAGGATTTCCCGGAATACCACTGGCAATAGTAAGACCTTTACTCAAAGGCGTGCTGGTTGATTCAATTAAGAAAAAGATTGATGCGGTGGATGATTTCATAAATAAACTAAAGCTTAGTAATGTTGTTGCAGAAAATAGTCGTGTTGAAAATCCTGAATTTATTGAGAAATATTCTAATCAATTTGATTTAATAGTAAGCCGAGCAACCGTGCCCTTGATTTTACTGATAAGTTATTCCTTACCCCTCATAAAGGAAAAAGCTTTCCTTGTTTCTATTAAGGGCGGAGATTTGAATGATGAAATTAAAAAAGCAGAATTGAAATATAAGCCTCATATTAAAAAACTGACTGTGTTTGAATTGTCTTATAAACCGACTAACATCAGAAACGAAAAAGAGAAAAAACTAATTTTACTGGAATTGAACAAATGAGTTCATCTGAATCAAAAAAAATATTTGATGAAATTGCATCCTTAACAACGGAACAACGTAATCCTAACTCGATGGATATTGATGCAAAATCAACTGAAGATATTCTTAAGATAATTAATAACGAAGATAAAACTATTCCTTTAGCTGTAGAAAAAGAACTGCCCTACATTACAAAAGCAGTTGACCTGATTGTTAAAGCTCTGAAATCAGGTGGAAGACTACTTTACTTTGGTGCGGGTACAAGCGGCAGACTTGGTGTTGTTGATGCATCCGAATGCCCCCCGACATTCGGTACACCATTCGGAATGATTGAAGGATTTATTGCCGGCGGTAAAGAAGCAATGTTCCGCGCACAGGAAGGTGCAGAAGACCATGAAGAAAACGGTGCAGCCGATGTAGTAAAAGCAAAAGTAAATTCCAAAGATGTTGTTTGCGGAATTGCGGCAAGCAGAAGAACTCCGTATGTTGTTGGCGCGGTTAAAAAAGCGAAAGAACTTGGAGCTACAACTTTATACATAACGTGTAATCCGAGAAAAGATTTTAATATTAAAGAAGTTGATGTTGCCATGTGTCCGTACGTTGGACCAGAAGTAGTTATGGGATCAACAAGAATGAAAAGCGGAACAGCACAGAAACTTGTGTTAAATATGCTCACAACAACAGCTATGATACGAATGGGAAAAGTTTACGAAAATATGATGATCGATCTTCAGATGACAAATAAAAAACTGGTTGAAAGATCTAAAAAAATTGTAATGACTATAACAGGTGTGTCTTACGAAGAAGCTGCTGATGTACTTAAAAAAGCAGGCGGACATGTAAAAACTGCTTTGGTCATGATTAAAGCAAAAGTTGATGCGGACGAAGCAAGGGAGCGCTTAATTAATGCTGATGGCTTTGTACGTAAAGCTATTGAAGGTAAATTTAATTAGAAATTATTTATAAGAATTTTTCTGCGGGCGAATCATTAGATTCGCCTGTTTTTTTATAGAGGATAAAATTTGAAAAAGGGTGATCTGCTTGAACTGGATATTTCTTCTTATGCGTTTGAAGGAAAAGGTATAGCCAAAATTAATAAAGATGAAAAACAAAACTTCGTCATCTTTGTCCATCATTCATATCCGGGGGATAAAGTTGTTGCCAAGCTGACTAAAGTAAAAAATTCTTATGCAGAAGCCGTCGTTGATAAACTTCTTATTCCTTCC
>CAZIDB010000019.1:11880-20347 GCA_964537965.1 uncultured Melioribacter sp.
TGATGAACTGGTAAAAGAATATTCTGCTGCGCTCATAAAATTAGTTCCGGAGATTACAACCATCGTTAATAATATTAATCTTAAGAAGGCTGCCATTGCCGTTGGCGATTATGAAAAAATTTTTCTTGGCAGCGGAACCATCTTTGATTCGATAGGGAAGTATCGTTTCAGAATAAGTGCTAACTCTTTCTTTCAAACAAACACACTGCAGGCAGAAAAACTTTACGAGACCGCTTTGAATTTTGCTGATCTAAACAAAGATAAAATAGTTTATGATCTCTATTCCGGAGCTGGTACAATCTCCATTTTTATATCGGATCATTGTAAAGAAGTTTTTGCATTTGAAACAGTTGAGTCCGCAATAAGAGATGCCGGAGAAAATAACAAGCTCAATAATATAGAGAACGTTCATTACATAACTGCCGACCTTAATAAATCTTTTCTTGAAAAAACATTATCTCTTCCAAAACCGGATGTTGTAATTCTTGATCCGCCAAGAAGCGGTATGAATCCAGTTACTGTTAAAGATGTTGCTTCGCTCTCCTCAAAGAAAATTGTTTACGTTAGCTGTAATCCAACTACACAAGTTCGCGACATTAAATTATTTGCCGAAGAAGGATACTCGTTTATCAAAGTTAAACCGGTTGATATGTTTCCTCATACATATCATATTGAAAATATAGCTTTGCTGATCAAATAGAATTTCTCCGGACATTAAAGGAACTCTACTCCTTTCTTGGGACTTTGTGAGATTTTCTTTACCTTTGAAATAAAAAAATCTATGGACTTAAAAATAAAAGACGTTGTTGAGCTGCTTCAGGTAACGGAGAAAACTGTTTACCGGTGGATTAAGGAAAAGAAAATTCCCTGTTACAGAATTAACCACCAGTACCGCTTCAACAGATCAGAAATAAATGAGTGGATTCTTAGCAACAAGATTGAGCTTTCCGGTTCACTTATTAATCTTGGCTTTAACAATTCAAGTCTGCTTACCTTAATTGAACGCGGAGGGATCATTTCCGGAATTCCCGGCAAAGACGTAAAAGAAATTTTAACGAACGCAATTGATAAAGTTTTAACTCCAACCGGTTTGTCTAAAGAAGAAATATTGCAGGCATTATTAAGCCGCGAAGAATTAATGCCCACTGCAATTGGAAGAGGGATCGCTATACCGCATCCACGCACACCAATTGTAACAAATCCGAACAGTGCAAGCGTTTCAATTTGTTACCTTGCGGAACCAACAAACTTTAATGCCCTGGATGCTCAGCCGGTGCATACTCTTTTTATTCTGCTTACTGCAAGTCCCAGAATGCATCTTGATGTACTTTCCAAAATCTCTCATCTTTGCCAGAGTGATTTTTTTCTTACAATGATGAGAGAACGTTCATCACTTGAAAGCATATTAGAATTTGTACGCGTTAAAGAAAAAGAATGGCAAAAAAAGGATAACTAACAGATGAGCATTTTTCTTATAGGTATAATTCTTCTCTTTGCCGGTGGAATTGCTTCATCCTTTTTTAATGAAAACGCAAAAGGAAAAGTATTTCTGTTCTTTGCTGCATTAAGCCAGATTTTTTTGCTGCCGGAAATTTTTAACGTGCTCTTCAGTGGTAATCAATTAGAATCATCTTTAACATTTTCCGAACCAATTGGAATTTCATTACTTCGCTTAGATCCGCTTGCAGCATTGTTTGCCCTGATTATTTCACTCGGCTCTTTGCTTGCATCAATTTATTCCATCGGTTATATGAAAATGTATTACGGTGAAAGATATTCGCTTTCATCTTATTATTTTTTCCTTGGATTGATGACCGCCGCAATGATGTTTGTTGTAATTGTTCAGAATGCAATCCTGTTCCTGATTGCCTGGGAAATAATGTCAATTGCTTCTTTCTTCCTTGTAAGTTTTGAAAATAAAAGAGAAGATGTTCGTAAAGCAGGAATTTATTATTTAACAGCTATGCAGATTGGCGCTGCCTTTTTGATTGCTGCATTTAGCTGGGCTTCAGGCTCTACCGGTTCGCTGGATTTTAATTCTTTCACTTCTGTCCTTAACCTGTCAAGTGAAATTTCAACTTTGCTTTTTATTCTTTTCTTTGTTGGCTTCGGAACCAAGGCGGGATTTATCCCAATGCATACATGGCTGCCAAAAGCTCATCCTGCAGCACCAACGGGAGTTTCTGCTTTAATGTCCGGAGTAATGATTAAAACCGGAATTTACGGTATACTAAGAATTTTACTATTAAGCGGAACACCAAGTTTCTCGCTTGCTTATATAGTTTTTACAGTTGGATTATTAACCGGAATTATCGGAATCATTAATGCAATTTCACAAAAGGATATTAAAAAATTGCTGGCGTATTCAAGCATAGAAAATATCGGTATCATCGGGATGGGTATTGGATTAGGAATGCTAGGACTAGCTTACAACAATTCTCTTTTGGCCGCTCTTGGTTTCTTCGGTGGAATGCTTCACACAATTAATCATTTTACTTTTAAAAGCACTTTGTTCTATGGCGCAGGAGTAGTTTATTCACAAACGCACACCAGAAATATTGATAAGCTCGGCGGCCTGGTAAAACATCTGCCTAAAACTTCAGTTATGTTTCTTATTGCTTCACTTGCAATAAGCGGATTGCCAATTCTTAACGGATTCATCAGCGAGTTTGCAATCTATCTTGGTATGGCAAAAAGTTTTTCCGTTAAAGAACTACCTTTAACAATCTTTGCCTTATTGGGAATTGCAGGACTTGCTTTAATAGGAACCATGGCTCTTCTTAGTTTTACTAAACTTTTCGGTATCGCTTTCCTCGGTTCATCACGCTCAGAATTTCATAATAAACCAGACGAAAGAGAAAAGACGTTATTGCTGCCAATGATCATTCTGATTGTAGTTATGTTTGCTATCGGTCTTTCTCCTTGGCTAGGAATAATTCTTTTAAAGAATGTGGTAAAACAATTTCTGCCTGTTAATTCTTTTTCACAAATTGAATCTTTGATCCCTCTGTTCAATTCAATTTCAATCGGTGCAGGAATTTTCCTCGTCTTTATTGTTATTCTCTTTGCATTAAGAACTTATCTTTTAAAAAACAGAAAAGTTGAAACCTTCAAAACATGGGATTGCGGTTACCAGGCGGAAAGCAGCCGCATTCAATATACAAGCAGCTCTTACGTTCAGCCCTTTTTAAATTTAGTGGCAGAACTCGTTCCACAGAAAATTAAAGTTGAAAAGGAAAAAGTTCTCTTTCCCAAAAGTGCATCACTGGAAAGCCATACACAGGATTTTTCCGAGAGATTTATTATTCATCCTTCGCTTAATTACTTAAACAGGTTCATGAACATGTTCTCCTGGATTCAAAGCGGACGAATGCAGCAATATATTATTTACGGTTTGCTCTTTCTTATATTTTTACTCATCTGGATTTTCGGAGCTAAATGATGAAGATAATTTTTATTGCTCTGTTAATCGTATTGCCGCTTTTCTTTATAGGATTGATAAACAAAGTAAAAGCTATCTGGGCCGGCAGAAAAGGCGCTTCATTGCTTCAGCCTTATTATGATTTTAGTAAGCTTCTTAAAAAAGGAGAAGTAATCAGCAAGACAACTTCTTTTGCATTCAGGCTTTCACCATCAATAAATGTTGCCGCGGTTTTTTTTGTTTTATTAATGATTCCTATTCCCGGGCTCGGTTCTGTTCTTCACTTTGAGGGTGATTTTGTTTTGTTTACCTATTCGTTTGCGCTCGCAAAGTTCTTTACTGTAATTGCAGCTTTGGATACCGGCAGTAGCTTTGAAGGAATGGGGGCAAGCAGGGAAGTTACATTTACAACAATTGTAGAACCGGCATTTTTTGTAGTGCTTGGTTCGCTTGCTTTGCTAACAAATCAATTCTCGTTCGAATCAATCTTTGCCGCCATTAATTTAAGTTTGGTTTACACTCCGCTAATTAAAATTTTACTTGTTGTTTCCATGTTCATTATGCTTTTAGCAGAAGGAAGTCGCGTTCCGGTTGATGATCCGAATACTCATCTTGAGCTTACAATGATTCACGAAGTGATGATACTTGATAATTCCGGACCGGACTTAGCATTCATACAATATGCGGCTGCATTAAAGATGACAATCATTTCTGTCTTGATTGCAAATCTTTTACTTCCGCCGGAAATAATTCTTCCTGTAGCTCTAACATTATTTGTCGTAATCTTGTTAGTGGTTTTTATTTCCGTGGGTTTGGTTGAATCCCTGATTGCACGCTCAAGAATTTCCCATGTCCCGCAGTTTTTATTTTTGATGACAGCTCTTTCGCTTACTGCATTCGCAATTATTGTTTTCTTTTTGTTCGGAGGAATTTAATGACGGATATTCTGATTATACTTTTGGGTACAACGATGCTTTATGTTTTTGCAGTAAGCCGTATAGAAGCTTATGTAAAAACATTGTCCGTTCAGGGATTGCTCCTTTTCCTTCTTGTCATTGTCGATATCAGAGAAATCAACTGGCTGAACATTGCCTTCTTAAGCCTCGAAACTTTAATCATCAAAGCGATAGTAATTCCGTATTTTCTGCTTTCCGTCATCCGCAAGAATGAAATAAGCCGCGAGATTGAACCATACATTTCACAATTTTATTCTCTGCTAATCGCAAGCGCAATTTTTATATTCGGATTTGTTGCTGCTTTCTGGTCTGTTAAAATCGGGAGCGACATTAAACCTCTTTACTTCGGAATTTCTATTGTCATAATAATCTCCAGCCTGTTTCTAATTATCAACAGGAAAAAAATAATAACTCATATTCTTTGTTATATGATGCTTGAGAATGGAATTTTCCTTCTTTCGCTTTCGGTTGCCAATGAACTTCCGATGCTTGTAAACATTGGTGTTCTGCTGGATTTGTTTGTTGGTATCTATCTCTTCGCAATCTTCTTTAACAAAATAAATGAAATGTACGACGGCGGCCATATTGATGTTTTAACGGAGTTGAAGGATTAAGCATGATAAGTCTTGTTTTAATATTGCCTGTTGTGTTAGGATTAGCTGGTCTTCTGCTTAAGAATAGATTGGTAAACCGGTTTGTATTGCTCGGTTCTGTGGGTTTGTTCTTTGTTGTGGGTATAATGAAATGGATGAATCTTGAGTGGTACTGGTTTCCACAATGGCTTCTGGATTATTTCAGGTTTGACACAATCGGCCTTTACTTCTTTAGCGTGATGACAATTGTTTTTGCAAGCTCGGCATTTTACAGCTTATTCTATTTTAAAGAACATAATCTTACAGCAAAACAGGAATCCGTTTATATCGTAGAAGTTCTTTCATTCGTAACTGCTATGACCGGAGTAATTCTTGCAACTCATCTTGCACTACTCTGGGTTTTTATTGAAGCTACAACTTTAACAAGCGCCATACTCATTTACTTTGAAAAGAAAAAGTCTTCACTTGAGGCAGCATGGAAATATGTTTTTATCTGCTCAATTGGTATCGCACTTGCGTTTGTAGGAATAATTCTTTTATCAATCGGAAGCAAGAATATTAATTCCCTTTTCTTTAATGAACTTTACGCTAAAACTTCATTAATAAATCCTTTCTGGCTGAAAGTAGCCTTTGCATTTATTTTTGTGGGATTCGGGACAAAGATTGGGATAGCGCCTATCCATGCCTGGTTGCCGGATGCACATTCGGAAGCGCCATCGCCTGTCTCGGCCCTGTTATCCGGAACTTTACTTAACTCTGCATTCCTTGGCCTGCTAAGAATACAGGAAATATTTGTCCGTTCTAATCAACAGGATTTTACCAACTTCTTTTTCATATTAACCGGTTTTCTTTCGCTGCTTGTAAGTTCTGTCTTTATGCTACGCATTAAAAATTACAAACGTATGCTTGCTTATTCATCAATTGAAAATATGGGAATATTATTTATAGGAATTGCTTTAGGCAGTACTGGAATTTTTGCAGCAATGCTGCATACACTTGCCCATTCGTTTTCTAAAACATCTTTGTTTTTAACTTCGGGCAATATTCTTTATCACTACAAAAGCAAAAAGGTTGAAGACGTTAAAGGTTTACTAAATAAAGATTCCGTTACCGGTTGGCTGTGGATTGTCTCCGCTTTGTCAATTATCGGTTTGCCGCCTTTTCCTATTTTCATCAGCAAGTTTTTTATAATCAAAGCATTCTGGTTAACTGGCCAAAGCTGGCTTGCAATAATATTTTTCTTATTCATTGTTATTATTACTTTCGGAATGAGCACCGCAGTTTTTAATATGTCCTTTGGTGAACAAGGTGAAGATAAAAAGAACAGCATTAAACCAAATGTTTTTGCTTATGCTCCGCAGATTGTATTATTAATTATCCTGATTATCATCGGATTAAATATGCCAACGCAGATTTACGATTTTATTAACCGTGCCGCCGCCTTTTTTCAATAAGCCGGAGAAATGTTTTGAACTGGATTCAGATAAAAAATTTACAAGCTGTTTCTTTAAATGATATTCCTGTTCTTCCTGTTGAAGAATTAAGAAATCAGTTAATTGAACAGGTAAAGAATGGCAGACGGCTTGTTCAATTCTTTGGCGATAAAGTAAACGAAAGCATTGTACTCTACGCCGTTGTTTCAGATGATAATTCATCCCGGTTGTTCGCTTCTTCATCAAAATTTACAAACGAAAGATCTTTTCCTTCAGTTACTCCGGATATTCCTTCTGCTCATATGTTTGAAAGAGAATTTTATGAAGAGTTTAGTATAGTACCGGAAGGTCATCCGTGGCTTAAGCCCGTCCGCAAAGGCATTGCAGGCATAGATGAAAATGAAAAGCCGTACGATTTTTTCGGTATGATTGGTGAAGAAGTTCACGAGGTTGGCGTTGGTCCAATTCACGCAGGAGTAATTGAGCCGGGACATTTCAGATTTTCCTGTCACGGAGAAAAAGTTCATCATCTTGAAATTGAACTTGGATTCCAGCACAGAGGTGTGGAAAAATTATTCTTACAGAATAACTATAAACCAGTTTATCTTACTAAACTTTCGGAATCGGTTGCCGGGGATACTGTAATTGGCCACTCCGGTGGTTTCATTCGTGCAATAGAATCTCTTATGGAAACTCATGTTTCCAGAAGAGCAAAACTTATAAGAACAATTGCGCTTGAGTTAGAAAGAGTAGCAGTTCATCTTGGAGATTTATCTGCACTTTCCGGTGATGTTGCTTACCTGACCGGCAATAATGTTTTTGCTGCTCTCAGAACAAGAGTTATAAATACGACTATGTCTATATGCGGCAACAGGTTTGGTCATGGTTTAATGGCTATCGGCGGAATTAATTTTGATATCAATCCCGAACTGCAAAGCAAAATATCATCAGCCATTAATCAATTAGATGATGAGATTAATCTTGCCTGTGAAGTTCTGTTTTCTTCCGCTTCAGTGCTTGAAAGATTTGAACAAACCGGCGTTGTAAATAATGAAACTGCTGTTGCAATTGGAATGGTTGGTCATGTTGCAAGAGCAAGCGGCGTTGCCGTTGATGTCCGTTCTGATCATCCGTTCGGAGGATTTGAATTATTCCCTGTTCATAAACTTACACTACCTTCCGGTGATGTATTTGCAAGGGCTTACATTAGGTTTATAGAAATACAGCAATCGATAAGAATTATAAAAGAACAGCTCGGTGGATTATCCGAGGGTGAATTGAAAAAAGATCCGGCAGAATTAAAGAAAAACTGTTTTGTTGTTTCGCTTACGGAAGGATGGCGCGGTGAAATTGCTTACACTATAATCACAGATAACAACGGGAAATTAAAGAAAGTAAAAATCAAAGATCCTTCATTTAATAACTGGTTTGGTTTGGCGCTTGCTGTAAGGGAAGAAGGAATATCAGATTTTCCGTTATGCAACAAAAGCTTTAATCTTTCTTATTGCGGATTCGATTTATAAACCCTATCCGCCAAAGATTTATTTAATCAATAATCATCCCGAGCGGAGTCGAGGGATGAATGAGAAAAGTTTTATATGACAATACAAAGAATATATCAACTATTGTTCTCCCACTTGGGACTTGCCTGCCGGCAGGCAGGGGACGTTAGAGGGGGCTTTGGTTTTTTATGTTAGATTTATTAAAACTAAGAAAACAACACGGTTACCAGGCAATAAAAGATTTACGCGCTGCAAAACTTATTGATACTCATCGTGGCTTTCCGGTTATTGATGAAAGCAAATGTAAAGATGGTTGCATTGATGCGGTAAACATTTGTCCAACAAAAGCTATATCAAACAATCCTCTTTCAATTGATTTGGGCAAATGTATTTTCTGCGGTGAATGTGAAAGAGTATCAAACGGGGCAATTAAATTCTCCAATGATCATAAACTTGGAACGGATCAAAGAGAAAAATTAATTATTTCATCAGGAAATTCTTTTAACTCTTTCTACAAAGATGCTATTGAAACAAAAAAAGAAATCCACAAGTTATTTGGCCG
>CAZIDB010000019.1:20447-31679 GCA_964537965.1 uncultured Melioribacter sp.
GCAATAAGCGGTGGTTTGTTTGCAGATTCAGATCAGTTAAACCGTAAATTTTTAGATGAAATTAAAATAGATTTATATGTTCCGGGCTGTCCCCCGCATCCATTAGTATTTATAAATGCAGTGCTGGATTTTATTAAGAAATAATTTTTCAGGCAATAATATCACTTAATATATTTTTCGGATGCTCCTTCTCAATTTCCCAGTGTAACGGATTATCGGTAATATATTTTCTTATTCTGAACAATTCTTTTTCATTACGAATGATGCGATCATAATATCTTGGTTGCCAGGAAAAATCTAAATTATTTGTTTTATGTGCGATATTAGTTACGGCTGATTTAAATGAACCAATTATATTTCCCAGATTATGCTTTTGTAGAGACGGGGCATGCCCCGTCTTTACATTTTCTTCATTAATAATAATGATACCATGAATATGGTTTGGCATTACTAAACAGTAATCTAATTCAACAAAAGGATAGTGTTCGGGTATTTTTGTCCACAACTCATCTGTTAATTGCCCCAAGTCAGAGAGTATTATTTTTCCTTTAACTATTGTTCCGAAATATTCAATATGATGTTTCGTGTTTATTGTTACGAAGTACCACCAGGGATTAGAATAATCCCAAGCGGATAATCTTACAGATTCAATCCGGAATTTATTTTTATATAAATCCATATGCCCCCTATTATTTTTGGTGTTGTAGAGACACGCCACGGTGTGTCTCTACAGGAATTTATATTCCATAAATCTCTTTATACACTTCCGTTACATATTCATCCAGCCAATTATAAAAACCAACTGCTTCTTCTTTATTGAATTTATTTTTTCTCCAGCCATTAATTAAACCTGCTGCCTTTTCAACAATAGGTTTCTCTTTCGGAATTAATGTTTGTATAATACCGCTTCCTTCTTTATTTAACACAGCCGATACATTCAGATAATCTTTTCCATTATCATAATCCAGCGGAAAACATTTTGATTTTAATGTTAATCCTTTTTTATTTATTGGCGCTGTTTCTTTTCCGGATGCAACTGTAACAACCGGTAAATCTTTTCCTGCTGCTACCCAAACCGGAGTTACAATTGTTGTAAGCTGCCAGCCTAACACTGTCCACAATGTTGTTAATGCCGGATCTTCCTCTGGTTTTACCCCTTGTATAATCATAGTTGATGTTGATGAGTTGCGGACAATATAATCCCTGAAGTGAATAAACTTTTTATCGGCTGTATCTTTAGGCAAATCAGTTTTATACAGATCATTGCCAAGCGCGGAATGTTGAAGGTTTCTGTCCGCTACATCGAGTACAAAACTGACGGTGAGGTTTTTATTTTTATATGCCTCATCAAAAATCTTTGTTGCCGTTTCATACCTGAAATAACCGTAACCTTCTTTTTCTTTTCCGCTGCATGAAAAATTTGTACGGATCAGGTAACCATTTGGTGCAACTGCCGGATCATTAACATCATACTTAGTAACAGATTTGCAATCAACCTCAAAATATGCAGCACCACCTTTTGCATCAATTACGCCAAAGTTTGCCTCAACTCCCCATTTCCCTTTTTCCTTCTGCAAAAATTCCTCAAACTCTTTAACGGTAGAAATTTTACCCAGTGCTTCTTTCATTAATAATCCTTCCTGGTCTGATGGAGCGCTGCAGGTTGAGTAATCATTCAAATTATAAGATGCTGTGTTGATAATAGAAAAGCCGGTATTGTTGCTTCCCATCCAAACTTCTTTTCCGTTCGCATCAACCGAATTAACAACACCGATGAAATAATATTTTGGCCCACGGAAATACATTAACTTGTTTTGCTCGTAATCAGAATCGCGATGTTTCCACATTATCGGTCTGCCATCGGCAGATGCTTTACCCGAAATAATTATTGACGTACATGCAAAGAATGAGTTCGTCACCAGCATCAGAAACAAAAAAAACTTTTTCACTTTTACTCCGGACTTTTTATTTATTAATATAATCAAGCAAACTGTTTTCTTTAATAATTTCTTTAAGCTTTTTATAAGGGATTGTTATGCTTGCTGCACCAAGCGCATATGGCGCAACTTCATATTGATTATACTGAAATACAATTCCTTCGGGATTAAATCCGAAATTATCATTTACAGAAAATTTATTATCAATAAACCAAAATCCTGCTTTCTCAAAATCTTCGCCCGGTTTTAAGTTATAATAATCTCTGAATGGTTTTTCTCCAAGTTTATCAAGAGCGGTTTTATAATCATCTTTAAAAATATCTTCAAGCTTTATCTCTGCACCCGAGCGGAGATTAAAATTAAGGTATGTTAAAGATGTACTGCCGTGTGCCCCGCCCGTATAACTATAAAGTGTTTTTAGTAAAGATAAAATGTCCTTGTCGTTATATTCAATTTTAAATCCCAGATCATATACATAAGCAAGTATATAATCTTCGCTGTGGATAATTATGGAATCGGTTTTATATGCAGAATAAAAACTATCTGCCAATTCTTCAATTGAACTATAATGTAAAGCCTTGTCTTCAACATAGTATTCAAGTAAAGAATTTTTTATTGCTTTATTAATTTTGTCTTCAACACTTTTATCCGGTAAAATTATCTCCGGATAAAATATTGAGAGTGAGAAACAGCTTTCGTTTCCGCATTCTCCGATATTTCTTTCATACTTAAGGATATTTATCTTTGCACAATCGTCCCCGTATTTTTCAGCAAGTTTTAATGGAAGAGTTTTGCTGCCATCATTATTCTGCCACAGTCCTTCAAATTTACCGGAATCAATAAATTTTCCAGTTAATCTTCCTGTAACCAACTGTTCCCCGGCTGAAGTGCTGCCTGCATCTTCTTCTATTACGTATTTTCCTTCATTATCAACACGACTATTGTAAGTAAATGGAATCGGAATGTTCTTGTTCACATAAAAATAATATCCCCTCAAAACGGAATCTTCTCTGACCAATTCCATTCCTATTGGATACTTCTCGCCGATAATTCCTTCAAGCTTTTTGTAGAAATACTTTGGTAATGTTGTAGTGTCGTTTTCCTGTGCCAAGGTTTTCAAAGACAGCAGAACAGAAATGAACGCCAAACCAACAAATAATTTTCTCATGACACCTCTGGCGGTAATTACTATAGTTTTATTATATACGGAAGGATTATACATAAAAACAGAATTGTTTTCCTCTAAAAATTCTACTCTGAAAATACAAATTAAAACATCAAAATTATACCCACCATTCTGCTATTGCCACTTAATGGAAATAATTTAGACATGCAGTTAAGAAAATCTTTTAATAAGCTGATACCTGGAATTAATACCAAGTTTTTGGTAGATGTGATAAATATGGTTCTTAACTGTATGCGCTGATATAAATAGTTTTTCTTCTATTTCCTTATTTGATTTCCCCTCCAATATCAAAGCAATTATCTCTTTTTCTCTTTCTGAAATATTGTTCTTTAAAATTATTGTTTCATCAATACTTAGCGGAGCATTTTTTTTTAAGTTAATATGATATTCTTTGAAATAATATCTTAACCATATAAACGGCAAAGCGTTAAAAATAGTCAAGCTAAATACTATTACTGATTGGATGTAATATGGATTTCTTATTCCTAAAATATAACGTGGTATATAGAAAAGAAATATCTCAATCACAAAGCGAGCAAGAAATATGTACCCAAAACTTAACATATATCGGCGTTTTTGATTGTCCCCCTCTTTTCTGGCAAAAATGATTAAATAGATAAGTATTATTATCTCTGCAATATCAAGCAGATTCCCCAAATAAAAGCTAAAACTTGTAAGTACGTTTTTATAAAAGTCTGAACCGGTAAAAAAACTTTTTCCTATAATAAAAATAAGCAGAACTATAATACTATAAATATTAATCTTCTTTATACGATTGAAAAAAGGTTTTTCGAGTAAAATTAAAACAATAGCCCAAATGGACGTAGTCCAAAGCAGCCAGAAAATAGTTGATATGTCAGTTAATACATCAGTAATCGGGAAAGAAGTATTTAATAAATCTTTCAAATTTATTTCAATATACTCCCTGGTTAAAAAGAAGAGGTTGGCAACATTAAACGCAATCATATAAAATAAAAGCCATGGGAGGCTTTTATCTTTGAACCTATTTAACAATCCCGCAATATAAAAAGCTATACCCGTTCCAAGGGCAATGGTTAAAAATACACCGGCAATTTTCAGATGTTCCATTAATTATAAATAAATTAGCTACAGACTAAAATAAACTATTAAACAAACCGGAATAAAAATAATGGATAAAAACAGGTTAAACAAACCTGGTTTATTCTGATGAGAAATTAGTTTTAAATTGAGTTTCCAACAAAATGAGAATCATTTCTTATCAAAATAATGTAACCAATACCTATACCATCCCGTCTGAATTCACGGTTTATAAAAGTAAATAAAATAAATCAAGAATTTAATAATGGAGATAAAATGCAGAACCGATTCAAACTCATCTTAGCTTTTTTGATAACTAGTATTAACCTTTTTTATTGCAATACGGCCGACACAATTCATTACATGGTTGATTTAACCAATGTCAAGGACGACCTTTTTCATGTAACAGTTTATCCCAAAGGGCTTACTACATCAAGCAATCTTTTCAACTTTCCTGCAACTGCCCCTGGTATTTATACTAATATTGATTTTGGTCGTTATATAAAATCTTTTAAAGCTTATAATAAAAAGGGAGACGAAATTACTTCTTTTAAAACAAATACAAATCAGTGGGAAATTGAAAACCCAGAAAATGTTTATAAAATAGAATATGATATTGAAGATACTTATGACAGCTCACTAGATACAGTGAAAGTTTTCCCTATGTGCGGAACGGCTATTGAAGACGGATTTATAATCTTAAATACTTTTGGAGTTCTTGGATATTTTAACGATAAACAAAACTGCTCAATAACGCTAACTCTAAACTACCCGAAAGATTATCTGTTGGGAACATCGTTAGAAAAAGCTGGAGTTTCTGTTTATCAAGCGGAAAATTATGATAAATTAGCTGACTCACCCATACTTTTGGGAAAACTTAGTAAAGCTACAACTTATGTTAATAACATTGCCGTTGACTTATTTGTATATACTACAGATTCATTATTCAGAGCTGAAAATATTATTGGAATGGTGGATACTCTGCTTCAATCTGCAAGTAATTTTATTGATTACTCACCTGTAAAAAGTTATTCGTTTCTTATGTGCCTTCTGCCGGATAGCATCCGCTTGAGGCAAGGTCAAATGGGTGGCGGAGCATTAGAACATAATCAAAGCTCGCTTTATTTTCTACCTGCCGATATGAATGAATTATCTATGCTCAAAGATGTAGTAATCCATGAATTCCTTCATATTCTTACTCCGTTAAATGCACACAGCGAGTTAATCCATAATTACGATTTCATAAATCCAAAACCATCGAAGCATATCTGGTTTTATGAAGGAGTGACAGAATGGGGCAGCACAATTGCACAGATGAGATGCGGTTACAAATCTCTTCAGCAATACCTCCAGAAAATTACAGATTATCTCAGATTAAATGATGCGTTCAAAAAAGATTATAGTCTTTGTGAGATGAGCCTTGAATCTTATACAAATAAAGGCAGAAAAACATTTTTGAATTTCTATAACCGGGGTGCTATTACTGCTGGGTTGCTTGATATAAGGCTGCTTGAATTATCGAATGGTGAAAAAGGTTTACGGGAATTACTCCTTTCTTTGGTAAAAGAATATGGGAAAGATAAATGCTTTAAAGACGAGGAGTTCTTTGAAATTATTGTTAAGAAAACTTACCCCGAAATTCAAGACTTTATAGATAAGTACATCTGCGGAACAGAACCTCTGCCATTAACCGAATATTTTAATAAAGTAGGGATAGAATATATTTACGAAAAACCTGCTGATTCTGATAAACCTTCGATAGGCTCAAACATTGGCATGAATGACAATGGTGAAATTATAACACAGGGCGTTACGACTGGTGCCGATTATGGATTAAAAGAAGAAGACGTCATCCTTGAAATATTCGGTGAGAAATTAACAATTGAAAATATTAAAGACGTACTTGACAAAAAGAACACTATGAAAATCGGAGATCACTTTCCTATTAAAATAAAAAGAGATGGCGAAGAAATATCTCTTAATGGCGTAATGTCTAGATTTATTAGGCGCCATGTGTTCAGCATAATGGAAAATCCCACACCAGATCAATTGGCTCTAAGAGAAGTATGGACACAAAATTTATAGAATTTGTCTTGTAAGTTTGAGAATGAAGTCTGGACGACTTTTATTTCCGTAAACAGTTAAAACTTATTTGCGCGATTTTGTTAAAAGCTCTGCTGAGAATAGATTATCGGCGGGGCTTTATTACAGGATCAAACAGATAAAAAATTTTAATCAACAAAGAATATTACTCTGCTTAAATAAAATTGACATAATAATAACTTTTTTTTTCTATTTATCACAGCTAAGTATTAAGTCTTTTACATTACAAGAACAAACATTTTAAACTTATATATCAGTACCTAAGATTAATTCATATTCTCCCAGTAGTAAAGATGTTTCTCCTTCCGATTTTGCCTGGTAAACCGCTTTTACTTTTACAGAATAACTATTACCACCGCGGCACGAGCAAGGTGGAAGGTAAGCTCCGGGTTTATCCATACCTCCTTTTATGTGTTCCGATACTAAAAAGAATTTTTCCGGAAGATCAAAAGTATGCCCCGGTACGGAAGGAATAATTACCCGGCTTGTGTTGGGTTCCAGCCAATAACCAATTATCCCATGACCGCCATTATTCATTAATTGATAAGAACGATCACAATATTCCATTATTATTGCATTCGCTTTATCCGGAATGTCTTCAATAATTAAAGCGGGTGTATGACCGAACTCGCCACACCTTTTGCAATCTTCACCCGGAGGTATTGTAATTCCATTCCATCTTGGATCTCCAAATTTCACAGTAAGCTTTACAATATTTTCTGCAGGAATATATTTGGCCGAAGAACATTGAAATGATGTTATGCAAACCAAGATTATGAATATAACTTTGATACCTGACCGGATACTTTTAATAAAACATTGTCTGATTTTATACAGCGGGAAATTTATCACAAACATTTTTAACTCCAATAAAAATTAACGTAAAGCGTTTATAAACCCGGCATCAACCCAGAATACATCCACAAATCCATCGTCTCTTCCAACATTCCTTCCGAAGAATAAATATTTCCCATCCGGTGTTAGTGTTGGATGAGACTCTTCACCTGTTGTATTTACATAATGGCCGATATTCTTTGGACTTTGCCATGAATTATCATTATTCCTGAATGAAATATAAATATCCCCAACCTGACCATTTGGAGAAAGATTATCCACTCTTCCGGCCGAGTAGAAAAGCACAAAGCTTTCATCGGGGACAACAAATGGTTCAACTTCAACAATACCGTTACCATTCTTCATTATGTTACAATATTGCGGGCTCATAAATTTTCCATTAACGCATTCTGCTCTAAACAAACAATCAACACCTGAATCAGAAAAGTCCGCGATGAAGTAAAGGGTTCCTTCTTCAGTTAAAGTAGGACTACTTTCGCCTATGCCTGATTGTAAATCAAATTCAACTAATGCAGGATCAGACCATCCGTTTTCAGTTTTTGTAACATACCAGATGTGTCTTTTATTTTTATTCAATCCATTGGGTAATGGCCTGTCAGATGAAAAATATAAATATCTTCCATCAGAGGTTACAAATGGATCTGCATCATTATACTTCCCCGAAAAGGAAGCCGGTTCAGGAATTGACCAGGTTCCGTTACTCATTTTACTAAAATAGATTGTACCCTGGAAAGAACTATTTAAACGCGTGAAATAAAATTCTTCCAGATTAGGATGAACCGCCATTCCGAATTCTATCGATTCTTTACTTACAAAACCGGGTTTGAATTTCAAAGGCTGGGACAAAGGAGCATTTACGCCAAGGTATGTTTCATTAGAAATCTGCGGAGCAGTTTCTTCCGGAGAATTATTACAGCCAATCAAAGCAAACAATAACAACTGCACTATACACAGTTTTTTCAACATAAGAATCATAACTCCCTCTGTACAAAATTATTTTCTTCTATTATGTGATAAATACAAATCAGAGTTGGCTTTTCAAACAAACGATTGATTTAAGGTCATACCGCAATTTAACCGGTTATACTGGTAAATGAAATAATCAATATTCTATCCGGAATTTACATATTGAACAGCAATAATGTTTTTCTTTCCTGAAATTTATTAACATATTTCGCAGCATACATTAACCTCTTATTTGTGTAATGAACCATTAAAATAATTTGTATTAAAAGTACAATATGATTTTTATAATATCTTAATGAGATTTTATTAACCGTTGCAAAGTAAAAGAAACATGAATTTAACCGAATTGAAAAACTCAAAAGGCTTATTCTGGTATATCCAATTAACCGCATGGTTTCTTTTTACAATTCTTACGCTGTTTATATATTATGAAAAAACTTTTTCAGACTGGTTCAATGCGTTTTTTCATGTGTTCGAATATTCGCTCGGCTTTGCCGGAAGTTTATTGTTAAGGATCATATTAAAGCATTTTAATAAAAAACCTGTTTCGCTTTTATCTGTTTCATTTACAATAATTATCAGTGCACTGATATGCGGACACTTTTGGTTAATTTCTGCCAATTACTTTTGGATGCTATTCAGGAACGGAGTTTATTCTTTTAATTACGCTTTCAGCATGAGTTTTGCAGGATATATATTCAGAATATTCTGGATAACACTGATATACTGCGGCTGGGGCGCTTTATACTTTTTCATAAAGACATGGATTGATTTACAAAAGCAAACCGAAAAAACATTAACCGCTCAATCAATGGTTAGAGAAGCTCAGCTCCAAATGCTTCGGTATCAGCTTAATCCTCATTTTTTGTTCAATTCATTAAATTCTATTTCAGTATTAATTGATGAAAACAAAGATAAAGCAAAAGAAATGGTGGCAGATCTTTCCGAGTTTTTAAGATATACCCTGATAAGTAAAAATTATTCGGACGTCCCGCTTATTAAAGAGATTAAAGCAATTAAAAGTTATCTTGATATTGAGAAGAAAAGATATGAAGACAAACTTCACATAGAGTATGAAATTGATGAAGGTTCAGAAGAATTTGCCATACCTAGTTTTTTAATTCATCCCCTGATAGAAAACGCTGTTAAATACGGCATGCAAACAAGTAAGATGCCCCTTAAACTTAAAATAAAATCCGTCTTATTAAACAAAGCCCTCACAATATCAGTCTCAAACAGCGGCCGGTGGGTTGACGTGCAGTTTAATCAACCGATATCTTACGGCACAGGAACCGGGTTAGAGAATATTAAGAAACGTCTTGCAAATGCTTATCCTGATTCTCATACATTTAACATCCTAAAAGGAGATAATGAAGTAACCGTAATCATTGAGTTAAAAAAAACGGAGTCCTCATAAATGTTAAAAAAATACAAAGTACTAATAGTTGATGATGAGCGGCTTGCCCGGAAGGACATTCGCAATAAACTAACCAAATATGAAAACATTGAAATTATTGCTGAAGCCGAAGATGTTCAGACGGCGGTTGACGAAATAAAAAGATGCGCTCCGGACGTCATTTTTCTAGATATACAGATGCCTGGCTGTAATGGTTTTGAACTTCTTGAAAAAATTTCTCCGGATATTAAAATAATTTTTATAACAGCATATGATGAATATGCAATCAGGGCATTTGAAGTTAATGCCCTCGATTATTTATTAAAGCCGATTGAACCAGAACGGCTTGACCAATCGATTAAAAGGCTGGGAGAATCTGTTCCGAATAAAGAATTAACCGGAAAGACGCTGAATTACAGCGATCATCTTCTGCTTACGCTTGAGAACCATTTACAATTCTTAAAGATAGATACAATTATTTACATTACAGCTTGCGGCAATTACAGTGAAATTTTTACTTCGAATCAAAAAAAATCCCTTACTTTAAAATCTCTAAAAGAATGGGAAAACCGGTTACCTGTAAATAGTTTTTGCAGAATACACCGGTCAACTATAATCAACATTCATTTCATTGGGCGGATTGAAGATTGGGTGAACTACTCATACCGTGTCTACTTAAAAAATATTTCAGAGCCTTTTGTATTAAGTCGCAGATATGCCCTGAAGTTAAGAGAAGTGTTTGGGTAAAATCCTTTTGCTCAAAAAGCTCAGATCCCGATCCAAAGAATTAACCCGCACAATTATATCATTACTAACCGGATAAATAACTTTTATTAACGCTCACTTCCATTAATAAGCAAAATATTTTTTTTTGTCGCTTCTTTCAATAATTTAGGATTAACAAAAAAGAAGAATATGAAAAATATATTAATAGTATTTACCGGCGGTACGTTCTCAATGAAGATTGACGAAAGGACGGGTGGTGCGGTTCCGCATTTTTCAGGTAATGCTTTAATTGATATGATGCCTGAAATTAAAACCCTTGCCAATGTTTCCATTTTTGACTTCGGTAAATACCCCGGCCCACATATGACTCCGGAATTAATGCTTACACTCTCTGATAAAGTAAAAGAATTTGCAGACAAGAACATCTATGACGGTATTATTATTACACACGGAACAGACACTCTTGAAGAAACAGCTTACCTTTTGGATTTAACAATAAATACCGAGATTCCAATAGTGCTTATCGGTTCGATGAAGAACAGTTCTGAACCTGATTGGGACGGACCAAGAAATCTTAGAGATGCAATATTAGTTTGCCTAAATCCTAATAGCAGAAGCCTTGGAGTGCTAACCTGCCTTAACGGAGAAATTAATGCTGCAAGCGAAGTAACAAAAACTCATACGGATAATATTGAAACATTCCACAGCTTAGATTTTGGCGCACTTGGATTTGTTGACCGGGGCAGAGTTTTTATTAACCGTATGCCAAGAAAACTTGAAACTATAAAAACCGTAAAGGTTAATTCCAATGTGGATTTAATTACAGTTTATGCTGGAATGGATGAAAAGTTTTTTAAATTTTCTGCTGATACCAAAACCGAAGGACTTGTAGTTGAAGCAATGGGTGTTGGCAATGTTCCCCCTGCAGCGTTTGATGGAATTAAATATGTTGTTGAGAAAGGCATTCCTGTTGTGCTCGTATCAAGATGTCCCGCTGGAGAAAC
>CAZIDB010000020.1:0-14080 GCA_964537965.1 uncultured Melioribacter sp.
CCCGTATACTTGTTAAATACAATCATATAACTTACCCCGGCATTTATCTTATCAGAAAAAGAATAGCCAACGCCAATCCCTGTGCTAAAACTTTTACCTGTACATTTTCCATCACCAAGCTTTGAGATTTCAAGGTTAACATTATTCTTTTGCAGTAAATGGTTCTGGTTATTTTTAAACATATATCCGGGAACAGAGTACGAGGTGAGATTCCTTAAAATAAATTTATTAATGTTATACTCACAGGAAAATCCAAATGTGTAACGGTTAAAAAGAATGTTTCCGCTAATATTCTTTTCTCCTTCAAGTTTTTCCACTCTGCCGTAATAATTTATCCCTGCATCATAATTGTTCATTTCCTCGTACAAATTAAATCCAATATTAAAGGAAGAGTTTACAACTTTATTATACTCAAGCGCATAACTTAATTCATATCCTTTAAGATTATAATTGATATCTTTGCCAAATGCGGTTGGAAGCAACCGGTAATAATATTTATTAGCAAGAGCATCGCTTTTATCTTCAGGATATTTGTTCATCGTAAGGCAGGCATCGTTATTACTATATAAGTAATTAATGCCAAGACCAATTTTGTTGGTCTTCTCATCCAGCAGAAAGTTGCTTTTTACAGAATAAACTCCCCACTTTTTCCCGTTGAATTCTGTC
Organism: uncultured Melioribacter sp.; assembly: GCA_964537965.1. Classification (GTDB taxonomy): domain Bacteria; phylum Bacteroidota; class Ignavibacteria; order Ignavibacteriales; family SURF-24; genus SURF-24. The sequence goes on from CAZIDB010000020.1 coordinate 667, forward strand.
TCATTATTATCGCTGTCCATATAAGAAGATAAACCTTCCCTTTGAAGACCGAGATCCACAGAAATATTCTTCTCAAAAACTTCAACAGGAAATTTAACGTTAAACCCAAGATCATACTGGTAATTTGATTTGCTGTTATTATCGTCAATCCACTCGCGGTAAATATCATGGTAATTACTGGTTAGCTTTACAGTATAATTGCAGGAATCGCTTCTTCTAACCGGGTGATACCTTAAATCTTCTTTGCCCAAAAGAAAATTGTTGCTGCTCAGAATAAATAAATCATAAAGTTTTGTTTCAATATCCTGAACCTGGCATAATACTGATCCGTAACAGAAGAATAGTATTGTACAAAAACAGGATCCAACTTTAACCATAAATTTTTGTATACACGAATGATTCTCCCTTCCTTAACCTAATTAACTTAAAAATGGGATCAGTACGTCCAAATAAAACGAATATCATTTAAATTTCAAAAATTAACTTTGTAAATGTGAGAGATTCCACAACGGTTATAATTTCCCCACGAACAATAATAAGTTTTTGACCTGCTATTTATAGTTTTATGGAGTTGGACGAAAATGATTTTTATGTTTCAGATAAATAAAGGTTATTTCATTAACATCACCACAAAGCGGGATTTCTGATCAAATGATTGTCCTCATTTAATCAATATCATTTTCTTCGATTCTATATATGAACCTGCCCGCAAGATGTAGAAATAAATTCCACTCGTTAATCCGCCACAGGCGGACCCGGCATTAAAATTAACATGGTAATTGCCGGCAGGCTTTGCTTCATTAACTAATGTCGCTACTTCTCTTCCAAGAACATCATATACTTTTAATAAAACATTCTGTAGGGGCGTATTGCAATACGCCCCTACGGGGACTGAAAATTTTATAGTTGTGGTTGGATTAAATGGGTTGGGATAATTCTGTTCAAGACTGAATTTATAATTTTTATTGTCTTCGGATTCGACCGAAGATGGATTTCCGTTTCCATAGGCTTCAACTCCAAACCATAATGTTTTTTCATTGCTCAGATCAAACTCAACTAAAAAATTATTTGGTATAACCGGGTGATGCATTCTGAATGTTCCCTTTTCCTTACCGGTATTATCCAGAGGTATCACTTTTAATGAATCTGCAGCCACATTAAGATTCAACATAATTACTGTTGGTTTAAGCTGGGTTGGAGTTCTTCCCCAGTTATTATGGAATGTTGACGTTCCTTCCCAAACCATACCTGTATTTTGTGTTACGGTTGAAATTGTAATAAGAGATTTATCAGAAACCAAAATTGAATCACCAGTTAACGAAACCCATGTTATGGTAGCAGAATCATCTGCACTCTTTATCTGGAGATTGCCTGCTTTGGAATTTATAAAGTTGTTAAGGAAACCGCTTACACCAATAAATTTTTCTGTTGTAACAGTTATTAAACCATTTGTATTCCAGACAATTTCATCCGTATCCGACACATAAGGACTTGCCGGTTCCTGCTGGTAAGCTGAAAAATCTGTTGGTGCTGCACTATCAAAAGACTCATTCCTGAATGAATGTATTAAAGATAATTTCTTGTTAAAGAAAGAAGGACCATCCCAATCTCCGGTTTCGTACTTCGGTAAAAGATTAATCATTTCATTGCTGAAGTTTAGTTTAATTGTTTCTTTAGCCGGAGAAATAAAACCATTCCTGTAAGCATAAGCGCAGGAAGGTATTAATGCCATTACAGCGTTATTGCGGTGAATGCTGAAATAACTATCGACTCTGTCTGCTATCCATTCTGATCCGCCGTTGTAGTCAAAGTACATTATTGCATCAGTATTGTGAAAAGAAGAATATGCAGTTGTAAAAATTAATCCCTCAGTCTGGTACCGGTTAGGAAAGCAATAATTTATTTCACTTACTGTAAATGGTTTTCCAACAGATGCTACTCCGGCAAAAACAGATGTTGCTCCCATTGAAGAAGATTTTACCATCGGCTCATTTGAAATCAACCAATCTGTTGATGACCATGGTTCATTTGGAAACTGAGGGTGATCCCAGTAAGTATGGTTGTCTAAATAATCTAATTTGGATTGCGAAACCAAATCGCCGGGACCAACATTCCAGTTGGTACCTACAATCGGTACTTTAACCTTAAGCGTATTTTTTAAATAATCTTTCATCTCAGCATAAAAGTCATCCTGCAGCTTAATATAGAATGATGAAATATCTGCAATTCTTGCATCGGTATAAGTTACGCATTCTGTGTAGTCAATCCTTTTTATATTTCTGCTTTCGATTGATTCTCCTGCAATTAAACCTGTTTTACCGGTAATACCAAGTTTAATATTATCAAACCAATAAGCGCCGATATTGTTATTAAAAGAAAATGACAATCTCCCGGTATTTATTGTTTCGCTTGCTTTAAAGCTGAAAGAATAAATCTTCCAATCCGTTGTAATATCAAAATCTTTTCCGCCGTAATTAGTGTAAGGACTGTCGTCTCGCATCATTGAGACGGAAATGGATTTGTCTGCATCTGCTCTTGCAGCAAACTCAACAGTATAAAGAGAATCCTTTTTTAATTTTATATTTACCTGCTTCCATTGAATATGCCAGCTTGTGCCTGTTGTTTTTGTTACAGTGATCTTTGCAGATTTTAATCCTTCATAAGGATTTGAAATGTCTTTGGTTTGAGAAGCAGAGGCTGATTCGTGTAACTCAACAATCCAACTTGATATCGTAGTCCCTGTTTCAAAGTTACCGTCAACAATTTGATTTACAAAGTTTCCGCTGCTTGCACCTGTATTCCAGGCTGCAGCAAGGTTTTGAGTAGAGGTATACTTATCAGATAAAAATTTATTCCAGAGACTATCCAACATGTGATTATGTCGCCAGATTAATTTTCCTCCGTCACCAAATGTTTTTAAATTTCCGTCCCGCCACATTCTGTATAGAGAATTCTCATTTACAATTTCTACCATTGCCATTACAGGATCATCTACCAATGGAAGATTTGTGTAAGGATTTATATGAGTTAAAAGCTGTTCTGCATATTCTTTTTCAAGTTGAATAAGATAAGGATCAAATATAGTTACGCCTTTTGCATAATCGGGAATTGAATCTGCATATTGAACTCCGTCTGTTACTTTAAACGGTCTTGATACATTCAGATTCATATTTATATACACGCTGTTTTTCTTCAACTCTGCAATATTATTTTCAAGCAAATCAAGGTTGAACGGATTGAGCGATCTTGTATTTACCGCGTCACTGAATAAACTTTTACTGCTCCATGGATTATCAAGATGATGGAGCCGCATTAAGTTGAATCCCATTTTTCTTATTCGTCCTGCAATCATTGCAGCCTTATTATAATCAGGGAATGCGCCGTCGGCGGCCATATTTCCACCCCAGAATCTTATTCGCTCTTCACCGGATGCAAAATTCCCATCAGAATTAATTGAAATGAAATCTTTTATTTCTTTAACGGGAAATTGCGGCAGGAATTTTTGCGTGGTTGTATCATTCCACGGTAAATTAAAATTAAACCCGTTTGAAAAGTTTTGAGGTAGAATAAAACTGTTCAGAAAAAATATTACTGTAAAAATTTTTTTAATCATAAATCATTCGGCAATGTTTGGTTTTGTTTCTGATGTAAAATTGAATTCCCTGTTCGAACTTAATTATTATAGTGACTCTTGTCTTTATTTCATCAAAATCATCTTCTTCGATTCTATATATGAACCTGCCCGCAAGGTGTAAAAATAAATTCCACTTGATAAGTTATTACCGGTAAAATCAACCTCATAATTGCCAGCGGGTTTTTGTTCATTTACAAGTGTGGCAACTTCGTTACCAAGAATATCAAAAATCTTTAATGTTACATTTTGTAGAGACGGGGCATGCCCCGTCTCTACGAGTGGAATTGTAAATTTTATTGTTGTGGTTGGATTAAACGGGTTCGGATAATTCTGAGATAAGAAATAATTTTCAGGCTTGTTATTATCAGTTTCATCAACTGAGGTGCCGGTATCATTTTTTCTTCCCGGTGTACCATAATTTAATGAAGCCATCCAGTTCTGTGCAATGGAGTTATCACTTAGCGGATCAATTAATGAAAGCGTAGCTCCTGTGCCGTCTGCTTCCAAAGGCCATGGAGAATTATCATCAAAAGTAAGGGAATCAATTATTCCTGAATTCCAGTCGAACAATCTTACCTTTTCTCCGCCGTTGTTCAACCCGAAATTAAAATTGCCGAGTTTATTTTTAACTGCCGGAAAAGCAAGTGAGAATTTTATCGTATCCCTGCATACAACCAAATATTCATTCGCCTTTATTATTGTGTTGGCAGGAAAGGTAAATGTGTGGGCATCATCTTCGTCTTTAAATATCCAACCGGAAATATCGGCATCAATTGTATCTGTATTGTATAATTCAAACCAGTCTTCACAATCAAGTTCCGGTGAAGGATTATAATTGATTTCGTCTATTACAACCTTGTTGGTGTAATTACTGTCTGCTTCAAACACTGCTGTGGCGGCAAAAGCAGTTTCGGTTGGTACTGTAATCGTTTCTTTGCTGCCTCCTTCAATTCCTTTCCATTCTTTAAATTTGTAACCAGGTTTAGCAATTGCGGTTAATGTTACGGGATTTCCTTTATAATAGAACCCATACCAGGGAAATGAATTAAGCTCAAGTGAATTTAATTTTATCTTTCCCGCTGTCGCATCGGAAAGATTCAGGTAAACAAGCAAAGTTGAATTAATCTTGAATTGCTCTTTGAAAAATCCCGAAAGGTATCCAATTCTTTCGTCAGCAAATTTTTCAAGCTTCAAAATGTTAGCATCCCAGTTATCTAAGTCGCCACCCCATCTTTCCAAATGTTCAGGCATTTCGTTTTGAATACCGGATTTCAGTTTCTGTATAATTTTTTTGACGTTATCTGCTTTAAATATTGTATTTGAAAAATCTGCAAACCGATTAATAAAACTTGTTTTAAATTCCTCGTTTAGAAGTAACCGTCTCAATATAAGAGTAGACCATGGCGGGTTAGGATAGCTTGGTCCGTTCGGTTCAAGAGCAAATTTCAGAGTATTGTGTATAGCTCCCTGGTTAAAAAGGCCGAATCCAAAATCTGTATCAAATAAAATCCAACGCCATTTGCCGTCGTCTTTCTGCGGTCTCCAGAATTTAATATTGTTACTTGGCCAGTCAGTATTTCCAAAATAGATCTCGGCTATCATGTAATTAATAAACTCGTCCACATCCATTCTTAATTTCACGAACTCATAGTTAAGTTGCTGGCTCATATCTTTCTTGGAAATAAAATCCAGCAAGGCTTTGTAATGAGAATTACTTCCTTGTATTACAGTTGCGTTACCTTCAAGAAGATCAAGGCTATCCGGGTTTACATTATGGTGGGAAGCAATGTAATGCTCATTTACTTTTTCGCGGATGTTATGGATTCCCCAATACTTTCCGTTCAGGTAAACAGTAGCGGGACGGTAAGCAAGCATATCAATATCTTTATTCTTTACAAGAGTATGCATTAAGCCGTCTCTGAACAAAGTATAACTCCAGTCGTTCCCTCCATTACGGAGTATGAAGCTCTCGAACTTATCAATTTCAAGATCAGGAAAGAGTTGATATTTTATTTTTCCTGCACCGTAAATGTTGCGTGCAAAAACAGCAAGTGACTTTTGCGGCTGTGCTCTGCTCCAACCACCAAATATTTTTACTCCCGCATCAATACTAAAGGCCTGTGTTCCGTCCGGTTCATACATTTCAATATGGATTGGCTTTTCCCAATCCTGCCAGAAGTTTGCGCCGAAGTTTGGGTTTGCTGTTTCCGCACTGTCTCCCAGCACATAAATTCCATAATCATTATCCCAAAGGTTAGATGGATTTGTCGTAATCGATACGATCGGCAGGTCCGTAGGATTGTTAATGATATATGTGTTTGTAATTGTATTGCTTGATGTTGTATCATTTAAAAAAGATTTTGCGCGTACAACGGTTGTTTTATTTAAAGTGATTGGCGAATTGTATTTATATGATTTTGCTGTTGGCTCTGAGCCGTCGCTTGTAAGATAAATTTTTTCATCCGGGGAGTTTGATGTGATTGACAAGGAAACCGGGACGTTAAATATTCCGCCATTGATAGAAAAGACAGGCGGCTGCAGCGTTGTATTATCTTGTCCGATGATATCATAAGTCAGAATGACCGTAAGAAAACAAGTAGCCGATATTAAAAAACTTTTCATGAATGTACACCTGAATTTCAAAAATGTTCTTCGTCAAAAAAGAGATTTATGTGCTCAATGCCGACAATATTTTTCAGGTCTCTCAAAAACTCATTGTTTTTATCTTTATTCCGCAATTGGACGTAGTAGGACAGTTCCAATCCCTCTTCGCTGCCCAGTGATTTAACGTTGATTAGTTTATGGTTTTTACAATATTTTTTTATCACTTTCTGATAAGGAACATCATTTGAATCATCTATAAAGTAAAACTGTAGCAGGTATTCTTCGCGTGTTGAAGGGAGTGCGCTGAACTTTGACAAGGCAAGCAGAACAACCCCAATAAAGATTGTTCCGGCAATTGCTATCGACAATAATCCAACACCTGTCGCCATACCGATTGCGAGCGAGTAAAAAATAAAAACTATATCGAGAGTATCCTTAACCGCAGTTCTGAATCTTATTATAGACATTGCTCCGACTAATCCAAATGCGCGGGCAAGGTTATTTCCTATTACCATAATTATAATTGTGGTTATAAGTGATAAAGTAATCAGAGAAATTACAAATGAATTGGTGTAGCCTGCGCCCTTGTAAGTTGTCTTGTAAAAGAAAGCAATTATTAGCCCGCATAAAAACGAAACAAATAAATTTGCAAATACATCGCTGAACGAAACTGAGAAATTGACAATACCTTGAAATTCCTGGGACATTTTCAGATGGCTTCCTTACGTGAGATTTTATCCTTCCAAACCGGGTTGCCCAGGGCAAGAAATTTTCTATTGGACGTTGGTCTCAGTTCTTTATCGGCATCAATGCAAATTGAATATTTTGAAACGGCTAACCGTATTAACTGGAATTTAGTAATAATCTTTGTGAAATGTTCCGGAAAGCCCTGGTAAAACTTCATCTCAAATACGAAATGATTTTTAATTGCAGGCTTCAGAATATTATCTTCATACAAATCTGCAAACAACGGAAGGGAGTAGTACCTTAGGTTTTTGTCAAAAGTTATTCTGATGTTAGTATTGAATCTGGAAAAGAATGCTTCACGTTCGTACACAACAAGTGAGATCGGTTTTAATAATTTTTTATTAACGTGGAAAAAGAATCTTTGTGCGTTTTTAATTGAATCCGCATCACTTTGAATTATGTAACTATCAAGATCGCCGGTATAAAAAATATCATCAAGATTTTTATAGTAAAGTTTTGAACGATGCTTGTCAATAAAATTTTCTCTTTTCCTTTTTATCTCAAGAAATACAACGCTGTCATCCATAAATTTATTATAGCCGCGAATTCTTAATTTCTTCCGGATTTTTAATCCTTCGATCTTTTCATGGTAAAAATCAAGATTGGGTGAATCGTAATAAATACTTCTAACAGTGTATTGATTATTCTCGCAGGCTGAAGCAAAGCTATCTGTTTCCACGAACGGCAACATTTCATTGCGGATATCATCAAGATATTTATTCGGCACAAGATATTTATATTCCCGGCGCAGCAATATCCTGTTTCCAAAGATAAATTAAATAATAATTCGAAAACCTTTTCATTTTACCAGCAGTAAATCTTATTTTACAGAAAAATCCTTTCAATTACCTTTTTACAGGTCTAATATAACTAAAAATATGTGTTATATATAATTGAAAAAATCATCCCGTTCTTTGCCGCAAGGAAAATTACCCGAAATACTATTTGAGTACAAGAAGCTTTCTTGTTAAGGATTTATTGCTGCATCGTAAAGTGTAAAAATATATGCCGGAAGAGACGGTTGTATTAGATTCATTTTTTGAATCCCAGGTAATTATATTCTCTCCTGGAAGAGATAAATCGATATGTTTTGAATAAATTGTCTTACCGAGTGCATCGAATATGTAAAAATCGAGAGGCGTTTCCTTAGCTACATTATATTTTATTATTGTTCTTCCGTTGAAAGGATTTGGAAAATTCTGTTGCAGCCTGAAATCTTCAGGAATATTATTTCCTGTTTCAATTTCACCGGTTGATAACTGATCAATAATAATTCCGTTCAGCAAGCCGTTATCTGTTTCTGCTGCAATATCTATATCAAGAATACCATCTTTAACCTTTACATTTTCAAATGATAGGATATAAGCAATATTTTTACCTGCACTCTGGAAAATATCCAGGTTATCTGCACCTAAAGAGTCCTCAATATAAATATCAAATACTCTGCTTCCGACTGTTGAAAAATAGTTTTCGCTTATTAGTAGTTTTAAACTATATGAACCATCCGGCACTCTTACTTTGTATGCAACCAGACCATATCTTTCGGACTGGTAGATAGAATCTTCTTCCGTGTTATTTATTTGTGTTTCGGCAGGAACTTCAGAAGGCGAACCTTCACAATAACCATATTCTGTTGTTTCATTGAATCTTTGATCGGGGAGGAATCCCATTGCTCCTGGACCGCCGATGTTTATTTTAACAGGAAAACTTAACGGCTTAGACATAATGATGCTAACAGCCCTTAAGGCGCTTGTATTTGAAGGAGTAAAAAGATCTTTAATGCCAGCGTAAGTAATAAGGTTATATTTTTTGTTAATATCCAGACTGGAAGTAAAAAGGCAGACAGTTTTATTATCATCCTGAAGACGGGCACTATCTATTGTAACTCCGCTAATTAAATAAAGATTTTTATTTTCAGCTGAAATCTTATCGATTTCCTCAGAGTATTTTGCCATTACATTGCCATATTCTGCTCTTGCCCAAAGCAGATAGGGAGGCTTCACATCTGTATAACCGGTATTGGCAGTATTTGTAAGGCAAAGTATAAGATTTCCGTCTTTTAAAACAGCATTGTCAGTAATAAACACACAATTATTACCGTTCCAGGTGTGTGTACCTTTTTCCCATTTTGTTTCATCCCAGGAATCCAAATTATCTGTCCATTGATGAGTAAAGTTACTTTCAGTCCCGTAATTTCCTGTTCCCGGAGTATATGAATAGTAACTTACGAAATCATAATATGCAAAAGCAGGCAAAGCATTTTCATTCCATGTTCCCACCCAATTTTCAGATGAAGGATTCCAGATGTTCATCATAATTTTTTGAGGATGAACTAAAGTACTAATATGTTCTCCTGTTTGACGATAGACTTCTTTACCATCAATAAACCATGCGACATATGACGGTGTCCATTCAAAAGCATATGTGTGGTAATCTAATCCGGGATTAAAATCTATAGGCTGTGTCCTAACGTGATTTGTTTGTCCCGGAGTTATTGTGTTAAACTGTACACTGTTTGTATAACGACCCAAGATTTCAATATCAATCTCATTCCAGTTACTTGTGCCAACCCCGTCATGATAAGTAAAGAAAGAAGCAAGCATACCATCTCTTTGAGCCGATTTTAGCCTGGCTTCGAACCTGCCGTAAGTGTAAGCTTCTTTGGTTCTATACTCTGCGCCATAATAATCTTTTGCATTTGTAAAACCTGATAAAAGTGCCAACAAAAATATTATGCCTGCTTTTTTCATATAATTAAATCCCTGTGTTATTTTATGAATTACTATTTTACTAAAACTAATTTTTTTACAGATAGAAAATTACCTGCTTTCAAACGGTAATAATATATTCCGCTTGATAAGCTGCTTCCGTCGAAATGTATTTCATATCTGCCGGCCAGTTTTTCCTCACTGGTAATGGTAAAGAGTTCTTTACCCAGAACATCATAAATTTTTAATGATACAAATCCTGCCTCAGGAATCTGATAACGGATTGTAGTCGAGGGATTGAATGGATTTGGAAAATTTTGTTCCAGCTTATATTTGTCGGGCAATCCAGTCAGTTCAACTCCGGTCGCAATGTCAAATGCTACATTATCTGAATAGGGACTCCAGCGAAGATTATGATCACGATATTTTACTCTGTAATAATAAGTTTTTCCATCTGTAAATTTTGATTTACTTAAGGTAAGTTTTGATAGATCAATTCCGGCATTTTTATCAACAGGATTAAAGTTACCATCAACTCCATAAATATCCTGCCAATTGGATATTGAATCAATTACGATGGATTTGAAGTTCGGATCCTCACTTACCTGGAATCTTGAACTCATCAAAGAATCACTTCCTGCAAAAGCAGAAGCGTTAAAAACAATATTGCTCTCGTTTTTAACCGGCGTATATGTTACGGGTTTTTCTGGAGCGGACTGATTTATCCTTCTGTGCCATCTATCTAATAATTCGGCATTCAGAGTTTTACTATCGTTACCAAGGCTGTACATAGATTCTTCAAAAGTTTTATTCTCAACATCAATTTCCATTAAGAGGAAATGATAATGATCAAACGAAGTGTGAATCTGCGGGTAATCCTTATTTATAAATTCACCCCAGTTATCTGTAGCGCCGCCGCCGCCGCCAGCACATACTGTTCTGAAATCTCCATTATCTTTATCTGATTCTATTACTCCTCTTTCAAAGGCGTGAGTATGACCATAAGTAACTTGCTGTACCTTTGAATATTTTTTTAAAATCGGAAAGAGTTCATTTCTTACCCAGTTCGGTCCGCCATCAAATGTTAATGCTTCCACCCATAATTCTGTTAGAAAAGGATGATGGAAAATGAAGAATACGAAATCAATGTTAGGGTTACTTTCATATTCTTTTAATTTCATTTCTACCCATACTTTTTGAAGTACGCCAGCTGACTTAACTATGTTTGTGTTCAAACTTATTATAGCTGTGTTTCCAACTGTGAACGAATAGAATTTTTCATTCTGTGCGCTTGGGTAAGGGAATGCAGAAAACTCATCGTAGTGAAAATAATCATAATAGAACTGGGTTTCTCCCTCATGATTTCCTGTAGTTGTCATAATTGGAACATATGGAGAAAGGGGAGCGAATGGGGCAAAGTACTGATCAGTAAACTGGCTAATTGCACTTCCGCTTACAACCAAATCTCCTGAATGCAGAATAAGATTAACCTGGTTCTGAATATCTGTACCATACAATTCTTCAACTTTCTGTTTTGCGGCCCGTATAACTTTCATAGCCATGCTTGTATCACTGGAATGAGTATCGCTGAACTGCAGAATTCTGATCTTCCCTTTGTATGTTGAATCAGGGTAAGTTTTGAAAGAATATGTTTTTGATTCACCGCTTCCGCTTATGGCTTTGTAATAATAAGTTGTATTGGGCTGCAGACTTGTTAATTTAACCGAATGCCATCTGAAAGGATCACTGATAATTTCATTTGTACCCGTGACAGACTGACCAAGTGATTCAGTTGTTCCGAATTCGACTTTTGTTAAGGCGGAGGCAGTATCATGCCAGCAAATAAAAGTTGAAGTTGGTGTTGTTGACTGAAGATAAGGTAATAATACCAATTGCTTTATACCGGTTTGATGTCCGAATCCTCCAAGGTTTTTAACCTCATCCTCGGTTAGGGAGTAATTCCATATCTTTAATTCAGAACAATAAATATCGCTGTCTTCACCGTCGTTATCTGCAAAAATTAAAAGTTTATCAGCAAGAGCAAATCTTCCGTCTACGCTTTGTGCGGTTCCATTATGAATTAATTTTCCGTCAATGAAGTACTTGTACTGTTTTCCGTTCTCAACAGAAATTACAAGGCGGTACCATTCGTTTTTTTCAATCTGGCTGTTTGAATAGCCTGTTGCTCCCACCCCGATATTTCCAGTAGGATTAATAAAGCAATCACCATCATCACCATTCCCGCCACTGGTCTGGAAAAATGAATACCAGGGGCCTAAATCAGGAATTTTAAAATCAAATTGTAATGTATAGCTGTTAACATAAAGACCGCCGCCGTTGGCAGAAATTCCGTGTGTCATTTTATAATAACTTCCTATTCCAATTTTAACGGCATCATTACCACTGGTGGGTCCATCAACAATTTCATGTGTGCCTATTAATTCAAGCGAAAGCCCAAGAGTTGGTTCCGCCTTTAATACATCACTCGGGTCATCAAATTTCCAGTCGCCGACAAGCTTTGGAGTATTAGCCGTTGTATCGCCTAATACATGTCCGAATCCGCCTAATGCTGTAATCTCACTTTCGGCTAAAACTCTGTTCCATATAGCAGCCTGGGCAATATCAATTTGACCATCTTCACCATCGTTATCTGCAAAAAGAAGCAACATAGCAGGTAATGAAAATCTACCGTCAATATTCTGTTTAGTTCCATCAAGCAGAGGCTGCCCGTCTAAATAAGTGCGGAAAAATTCTCCGTTCTTTACTGCAATTATCAGCCTGTACCATTCATTTGGTGAGACGGAGTAGGCACCGTAACCCGTAGCATTTGTTCCTAATTTTCCTTCAGTATTTATGAAAAAGTCGGCATCATCTGAATTATTTTGTGTGGTCTGGAAAAAAGCTTTCCAACTTGTAATATCAGGAACCTTGAAATCGAACTGAAGAGTATATTCATTAACTAATGAGCCGCCACCATTTGCAGAAATTCCATGTTCTGCCTGGTAGTAACTTCCGGAGCCGATTCGTACTGCTTTATTATTTTGCGAAGGGCCATCGACCTGCTGGTGGGTACCAACAAGGGTTAAATCTTTTCCAAGGAATCCTTCAGCCAGATTATCACTGTTATCAAATTTCCAGGTGCAAACCGGTTGAAGGATGTCTACTGGTAATATATGTCCATATCCACCAAGGTTTTGAACTTGATATGTTGTTAATGGTTTATCCCATATAGCTACTTCAGCAACATCAATTTCACCGTCATCACCATCATTATCTCCGAAAAGTAAAACAATATTTTCAAGACTAAATCTGTCATCAATTACCTGTGCAGTTCCATCTAGTAATAGCTGGCCATCAAGGTAATACCTATAATGGGTTCCGTTATTAACTGAGATAACTAGACGATACCATTCTCCTGCAGAAACAGCATAGGAAGAATAACCCGTTGCCTGAAGACCAATATTACCGTTTGTATTTATAAATCCTTCACCGTCATCACTGTTTAAAGGATTGGTTTGTAAAAAAGTATACCAGCTTCCAATGCCGGCTACTTTAAAATCAATTTGTATAGTGTATTCATTAACTAATAACCCGCCGCCATTAGCGGATATCCCGTGTGACATTTTATAATAACTGCCTACACCAATTCTAACAGCCCCGTTTCCGGCCGTCGGGCCAGCAACGCTTGATTGGGTACCTACAAGTTCAAGGTTAGATCCTA
>CAZIDB010000020.1:14180-26110 GCA_964537965.1 uncultured Melioribacter sp.
AGGGGGAGCATCCGCTCCTCCTTAATTTACGATGTTGTATTAGGAATTTTACTTCATTAAAATCATTGGTCTTGTTTCTGCTTTATCAGCAGAAATTAAATTATAAAAATATATACCCGAGACTAAGCCTGATGCATTAAATACGGTTTTGTAATTCCCTGCATATTTATATTCATCAATTAATGTTTTTACCTCATTACCCATCGGGTCATAAATTGTTAATTTTACTTGACCCGGATTGGCAATAAAAAATTCAATTGTTGTTGAAGGATTGAACGGATTGGGATAATTCTGTTTAAGTTGAAAATGATCCGGTGATTTTGACGCAGAATTATTTTCAATGCCGGTAGTCCATCCGAGTTGTTCTGTTATGTATGCAGCAAGTTTTTCTCCCATACCTTTCTGGTGGCGAACCCGCGGATGTTTTGACCATGCAGGATCAAAGGGGAAGAAATATGTTCCGATATTTTGATCATTATCGTTATTCTTTAATGATTCTACTGCACCCTTTATATATCCTGGCCAGGGTGATCCGGCTTTTGTAGCATCCATACTACCTAGTGCACAAACTATAAAAGCAGTCTGATGATGACTACGGATTTTACGGACAAAATTAGCGTAAGTATTTGTAATGGTTGCAGAATCCCTTGAACCAAGAAGCCAACTGTCATTTTGCATAATATTGATTACTACAACATCAGGTACAAACAAATTAAAATCCCATTCACTTTCAGCTTTTTCAGGATCAAGCCGGTAGTAATAATCGGGCATAACCATACTGAAAAAACTTTTCATAAGTCCAATACCGCTTTTTGCAATGCACATATACTCGGCTTTTAATAACCGTGATGCCACAGCACCATAGGCGAGAAAATTATTTTCGTATTTCAGATTATCATCGGCATAAGAATCCGGTGCTTCATCACCGTAACCGCATGTAATCGAATCCCCATAGAATAATATTTTACGTAAAAGTTCAGCATCCGGTTCAAGAAGGTTTTTCCCTTCATCTATTTCTAACCCAAGAAATTTGGTCGAACCTGTGGATGCTTCTGTCCTGCGGAAAATTAATAGGCTGTGGACAGTATCTTTTAATGCAGATGAAACCGGATATTTGTTGCTGCCTTTCTTACAATCAATTAGAAAAGGGTGATCATAATCCTCATCAATGTAAATATCAAAATAAGACTGACCCGTTGAATCATCCAGGGTTATACTAAGCGATGTACCTTCAAACTTAGTCTTAATGTATGTCCCCGGCCAGTAAAGAACAGGGCTATCTGGAACACTATTGTTAATTCTTCCCACATAAAAGAAGTTGGGATTATCTGCTGTAATTGTTGTCCCCGATAAATTTGTGATCAATAAAAAAAGAATGAACGTAAGTAAACGTAAAGTATTAAAAGTAATCTTAGCCATTTAAAACCTCTCGATTAAGAATCTTGTTATTGTATAAGTATTTTTATCAACAAAGAATTGAATCCGGGTAATGCCCTGGATCGTAGTTAAAAAAATAACCTTAACGGAAGTCGTGCATCAATCGCATGTTCATGGTATAAATTTATTCCGTGAGAAATTTTTTTACGGCGGAGAAACCAGGAGAGGATATTTGAAATAAGGTCGTTTGGAATATTAAGGCAACAGATTCTCTTTGTAAACTTTTGAAATTACTCCGGCGCGTGTATTTACATGGAGTTTTGTATATATATTTTTAACGTGAGTATTTACCGTGTGAAAACTCAGGAATAATTTATCTGCAATTTGTTGTTTGGTTAACCCTGAAATAATGAACTGAAGAATTTCCTTTTCCCTGTCTGTCAATCCGTAGTCTGTTTTCTTTGGTTTCAAACGGGCAAACATGTCCAGAACCTTATGAGCTATTTTCATATTCATTGGTGCACCACCGGCCAGAATTTCTTTTATTGCATCAACAATTTTTTCCGGTGAAGAATCTTTAAGCATATAACCTGATGCACCAGCGCATAGTGCGTCAAAGACGTTATCATTATCATCATAAACAGTTAGTATTAATATCTGTACCGAAGGCGATATTGTTTTAAACTTTTCAATACCTGCAATTCCACTCATACCCGGCAGCCCTATATCAAGCAGAATTATTTCAGGACTGTTTTCGTGTTTAAGCACATCAATTGCTTCTTCACACATTGAAAAGGAGTGCGAACAACTCATCCCTTCCGTTCTTTCAATCAAATTAACCAATGATTTTCTATAACGGAGGTTATCTTCGATAATCCATATATCTATTTGATTCGCCGTTGTTTCGGAACTCATTGTTTTGTATTATTTTCATTTATAAAATAAAGACTATTAAAAAGTGTATCTATACCACGTTTGCGTTATTTTTTAAGAAATATCATGTTGCTTTTTATGAGGGAATATTAAGTCTTATCAAAGTACCCTTTCCTTTATCTGAAGATATAGAAAGCAGTGCATTCATTTTTTCGGCTCGTTTTTTCATATTGTATAACCCGTTGTTTTCTTTGACACCCATAACATCAAAACCTTTTCCGTTATCCTGAACTTGCATAGTAAAATATTTTGAATCACCCGACAGATCAACAATACACTTTGTAGCATTGGAATGTTTAACTACATTTGTAAGGCACTCTTTGTACAACAAAAAAATATTCCTGCGGACTTCCAGGTTGAAGCCTTCCATATTAACTCCGCTTGAAGCATTAAATGTCCACTCAAGGTTTGACAATATTTTTGCTGCTGTTTCTTTCATTTTAAAAACAATATCTTCGCTGGCATCATTCCTTGGATTTATAAACCATATTATATCCCGCATAGCATCAACGGTTTCTTTTGCCGTCTTACTTATATCAGAAGAAAGTTCATGCTCGTTCCTGTTAAGAGAGTTGCATTGCATAAGCATCTGGCTGTTTACACTAATACTGCTAAGGTTGCTTCCAATTTCATCGTGAAGATCACTTGCAATGTTATAACGCAGCCTCTCTATTTTTAATAATTGTTTAATTCTGTATTGATATAAAGTAAAACCGATTGCAATAATTATAATAAAGACTAATATTCTGAACCACCATGTATTCCACCAGGCAGGAAGAATTATGATCTTAAGTAATTTTGGTTTTCCCCATATTCCGTCGGGGTTTGTTGCTTTCACAAAAAAACGGTATTTACCTTCCCGAATATCTGTATAATAGGCGGTTGTTCGTGTATCTGCGTTTACCCAATCCGGATCAATACCTTCAAGCTTATATGCAAAATTGTGTTCATTAACAGGTAAAAGATCCAGAGCGTTAAAACTTACTGAAAAAAAGTTCTGGTTGTGTTTTAAGATAATTTCATCAGTGGTTAAAAGTGATGTGGGCAGCGGTGCTTCAACATCAAAAATTTTAAATGATGTAAGAACAACGGGTGGACCAACAGGATCGATTTTTATTGAGTCGGGGCTAAATGAGATTACACCACCTATACCTCCAAAATACATTACTCCTTCTTTATTCTTAAAATAAGAATGCCAGTTGAATTGATTATTTATAAGCCCGTCGTTTTCATTATAAATTCTGAAAGTATTTGTTTTAGGAGTAAACTTAACCAAACCTTTCATAGTACTTATCCATAGGTTACTTTGGTTATCTTCAATAATTCCATATATAACATCATTGGGAAGGCCGTTCAAAGTAGAATAATGTTCAAATTTACCTGTCGATTTGTTGAATTTATTCAGACCAGCGTTAAAAGTACCAATCCATATTAAACCGGAATTATCCTGGGTAATACAGGAAATTTTATTTCCGCTTATTGAATTTGATTTCACTTTTTGAGGCAGGTAATGAAATAATTTTTTATTGGCTAAGTCATACCTGTAAAGCCCGTCCAGCCAGGTTCCTATCCAAATATTTTTTTCGTGGTCTTCAAACAATGCATTAACTGAAACCGAATCAGGAAATCTAACGCTTGAGTCCTGGGTTTGGGGATTAAAGGGAAGGAAAATTTCTTTTTTCCTGTCGAATATCTGCAGTGCATCATTTGAACCGACAAGGAATAAACCTGTGCTGGTTTCTAAAATTTGTTGTATCCAGTTTGATCTTAATGAATTTGAGTTCCCGGGAATACTTAGGTAATGTTTGAAAGTGTTTGTGGCAGGATTAAAAAGATTTAATCCGTTATTACTTGTTCCTAACCAAAGCAGCCCGTTTTTATCTTCATACATTGTAACAATATCATCTGCGCTAAGACTGTTTTTATTATTAGGATTAAACCTGAAATGATCTATTTTGTTTGATTTAAGATCAATCCGGTCAAAGCCTGCCCCGCCAAACCCAATCCAAAGTTTTTTATTTTTCCCTTCAATAATACTGCTAACAACTCTTCCCCCAAGCGCAGTGTTTTTTGCAGGCATATATCTGTACTGGACAAATGATTCGTTCATCTTTAATTTATTTAAACCGTCTTCAGTACCAATCCAAAGGTTCTTCTGGCGGTCTTCATAAAGATATCTGATTCTGTTACAGACAAGTGAATGACTATTGTTTTCATCATTGATTAGATGAGTTATTTTTAATGTTCCCTTTGAATCTTGTTCTAAGAGAAAGAGACCGGAGTAATTATAACCGCCAATCCACATTCTGTTTTTATAATCAACAAGAGTCTGTCGTATTGAAACTGATAAAACAGGGGTGTATTCAGCTGGATAAGTAAATATGTTTTTATTTATATCGAATAATTTTAAACCGCCATCAGTACTTATTATTAATGTATTATTTCTATACTTTGCGAGAAACCAGATGTAGTTATCAGAGAAGGAACTCGGATGATTAATTTTCGGATAAATTTGTAACATCTTTTTATCTGCCGTCGATAATTTTATTATTCCTCCACCCCAGGTTCCAACCCAGAGATTATTATTGTTATCCTCATCTATTACCGTCACATTGTTATGCGGAAAGTAATATTCATTTTTCTCAGAAGTGTTGTACGTTTTAATTTTTAATGTTTCCGGATTAAGTTTGTTTAATCCGTTTGTTGTTGTTCCAAACCAAATATTATTATGATGATCCTCAAATATATGTTGGATGTAAAGATTGTTGCCGGGTTTATTTATCCTTATGAAAGACTCCTGAACAGGATCATATTTGCATAAACCACTTCCCCAGGTTCCGATCCATAGAGTTTTGTCTTTACTTTCAAAGATATACATAATATAGTTCTCCGGTAAAGAGGTTGGGTCAGCCGGATTGTTTTTGAATACTTTAAATGACTGTCCGTCATACCTGTTCAATCCGTCTTTTGTAGCTATCCATAAATATCCGTCTGATGTCTGTACAATGCAATTAATAGAGGTGTTAGAAAGACCATTATTTACATTGAACCTTTCGAACTTCAAATAGCTGAATTGGGGATAAAGAATGACGGGACTGATTGCGAAAATCAGTATGATTAGTAAAGTATTTTTAATCATAAGTATGGGAAAATTAAAAAATAAATATTCCTGAAGCTATTAAATATAGAACCTCGTTTCAAAATAATTTTAATGTAATCACTGCACCAAACTGCAGATAAAAAATAAGTGACAATGTTTTTATATTAACACTATTTCATTAGCAATAATTTTTTAGTCATTGTAAAATCATTACCTGCAAGAGTATAAAAATAAATACCCGAACTAACAGGTAAATTCTTTTCATCATTTGAATTCCATGTTATATAATTTTCTCCGGCTGCAGGATTCTCAATTTTTTTAGAAAAAATTTTTCTGCCGAGCGTATCGTAAATGTAAAAATCAAGCGGCTGTTCCTTTGAAACATAAAACTTAATTATTGTATTACCATTGAAGGGATTCGGATAGTTCTGCTCAAGTTTAAATTTATCCGGCGTTAAATTACCCTGTTCGTTCAAACCTGTAGAAACCTGTTCAACTACAATTCCGTCAACCAAAGGATTATTTATCTCAGCCGGGAAGTAAATGTCTATTACTTCATCTGTAATAATAATATTATCAATTGTTAAATCGTAAGCGGCATTTTTACCTGCAGCCTTAAAAATATCAATATCGTCTGCCACAAGTGAATCTTCTACAAAAATATCAAAAACGCGTTTGTCGTTCTCAGTAAAATAGTTTTCAGACATCATTAGTTTAAGTTTGTATACTCCGTTCGGCACACGTACTTTATAAGTTACAAGGCTGTATCTTTCCGACTTGTAAATGTAATCTTCATCTGTGCCGCTGATAAGAGCAGAAGTTTCAGCTGCAGTCCCGTCAAGATAACCATATTCTAGGCCTTCATTCCATTCCTGGTCTGCCAGGTATCCGGAAGAAGCTGGTCCACCTACATTTATTTTGATTGGGAAACTCAATGGTTTAGGCATATTTATCATTACAGCTTTAGCCGAACTGACATTTGCCGGAACTGCAAGATCTTTTATTCCTGCCAGTGTAATCAGATTGTAGCTTTTTGTCAAATCAAGATTTGAAATATAAAACTCAAGGCACATTAAATTTCCAAGCTGGTGTATACTATCGATTGTGGCGCCAGCAATTAAATATAAACTTTTATTTTCCGCACTTGCTTTGTCAAGCTCTTCTGAAAAGGTTGCAATAACTTTTCCTTTGGTTGCTCTTGCAGATAACAATACCGGAACTTTTTTGTCGGTATATCCAAGGTTATCGGGATCTGTAAGGCATAATACAAGTTTACCATCTCTAAAGAGAGCATTATCGTGTACAAAGTCGCAGTTGTTTCCGTTAAATGTGTGTGTGGCTTTGTCCCATCTTGTTTGATCCCATGAATTAAAGTCATCAGTCCATTGATGAGTAAAATTATTTCCTGTACCATAGGATCCGTTACCGGGAGTATATGAGTAATAACTTACAAAATCATAGTAGGCAAAGAAGGGTAGAGTGTTCACGTTAAAAACTCCCACCCAGTTTTCATAAGTCGGATTCCAGATATTCATCATAATTTTTTGCGGCTGGGTAAGTGTTTTTATATGATCTTCTGTCTGTCTGCAAACTTCATTGCCATCAATAAACCATGCAACATAATCAGGTGTCCATTCAAAAGCGTAGGTATGAAAATCTTCTGCCGGATTAAAATTAACACATTGAGATCTTACATGGTTGGTTTGTCCGGGTGTAATTGTATTAAACTGAACATTGTCGTTGTATCTCCCGATAATCTCAATATCAATTTCGTTCCAGGTATCTGACCCATCGTGATAAGTAAAGAAAGATGATAACATTCCGTCACGCTGGGCAGATTTTATTCTTGCTTCGAATCTACCATAAGTATAAGCTGCTTTGGTCCGGTATTCCGCTCCCTTAAAATTTTTCGCATTTAAAACTAACGTGCTTCCTATTAAAAAGAACAATGTTGTCAGTAATATTTTTTTCATGATCTCTTCCTTTAATTGAATGAACTCTTCGTTTAAGTATTACCGGTAAAAATTATTTCAGCAGAATCATTTTTTTTGATGCTGTGTACGTTCTGCCAATTACCTGGTAGAAATAAATGCCTGTTGCAGGCTGATTCCCGGTATTATCATTTGTATTCCATGTGTAATAATTTTCTCCGCTTCTGCAAAGATCCAAATCTTTTGTGTGAACTAAATTTCCGAGAGAATCAAAAATATTAATTGTTATATCCTCTTCTGCAGGCAGATGAAACCGGATAACTGTTGAGCCGTTAAACGGGTTCGGAAAATTTTGTTCAAGCTCTATTTGGGAAGGGATAATCTGTTCGAGTGTTCCAAGTCCACTTGGTTTACTTACACCTTTAAAAAAGCCTGTAACAAAAACGAGTGGAGAGTTCCAGTTAATCGCTACTTCGTTTGAAGCGTAACTTTCCATTACATCAACATAACATAAAGCAGGCGGAGTGGAACTGTTAAAACGTGCTTTCAAAACATCATCACTTAAGTATTTATCCGGACCACCGGCAAGCAAACCAGGCACAGGTGCTGTAATTTTATCTGCTTCGGATGGACGATGATGCGGGTGCATAACCGAACTTGTGCCCGTTCCTGTTACAAAAGAAATATTGTGCGCATTGCATCCAAGAATATAGTTTAGCTGATCCAATGCGGTGTTGTAATAATTCATATCGGCAGTAAGCTGGTATTCCGCTATAAGCAATATTGCCTTATTCAATACATCTGAATTGCATCCCCAGTTAAATTCACTTGATGATAATGTTAAATGAAATCCGCTTGCATTTCTTCTTGTTACTAATTTATCGCAATAAGTTTTAAGTGCTGCTTTCAGCGTATTCTTGATTGAGGAATCTGTATTTGGGTTATCGCTTAAAAGATAAGTGAGTAAAGCAAGACTTCTTACATTTCCCCAACCCATTGCGCCTGTAAATATTCCGGCTTCGTTATAATGAGATTTGAAATAGTCATGATACTTATCTTTGCCGGTTGATAAAAACAATTCGCAGGCAGCCCATAATCTTTCATCTCTGTCATCAGAATCTCCGTATCCGCCCGTAAATGTATCAGATGGATTTTTAAATCCTCCTGCCGGAACGATTGAAGTATGCGCTTCAAGATAAGACCAGGCAAGCTCTGCTGCAGCCATGCATTTGATTGAAAAAGAAGTATCAAAGGCGGAATAAATTCTTGAGGCTTTAGCCAGCACACTTGCAAAGTCTCCTGTTGCAGTACTTGATATGGTATAAATATTTCGCATGCCTGAATCATAATTCGGCATAATAAAACTTTCAAAATTATTTTTGGTCACCTTAAAGAAAACTCCGCCATCTGTATTCTGCATTTTCAGGAACCAGTCAATTTCATATTTGTTTTCGTCAAGTAAATCAGGAATACTATTTCCGCTTTCGGGAATATTTAAATCATCATTGTAAAACCGGTCCGGAAATAATTCGTAAGCAAGCAACATAGTACTAACAGTAACGCCGGCATTAACAATATATTTACCGTAATCTCCGGCATCGTGCCATCCACCGCTAACTGAACGGAAGCCGCTTAAACCTGTTGACGTATGATAAAATCCATCTGTTGTATGGCAGGCGGTATGGTAATAAACTCCGGCGTGTGCACCAAGCAGCATTGAACCGCATCTCCAGTAATAAAAACCTTTTAATGAAGTTTTATATACATTCTCATAAACACTATCTGAGATAGAAAATTCAAATGATCTCTCGCCATCTTTGGTGCTTATAAAGTAGCGGCCGGTTTCCCTGAACGAGGTGAAATTTCCTTTTGATAATGTTAATCCCGTCATCTCATCAGAAACAGTCCAGGATGTTAGAGTTCCGCGAAATTTTATTCGACCGGTAGCGGCATCACAAATGTAGAAACTGTCCGCGCCCGAAGTAGTGAAGACAAATTTTTCTGAGCTTGTTAAATAACCTTCCTGATTAATAAATACTGTGCAATACGCAGTAATATTGAATGCTAGTAAAAGAAATAACCGTTGAATTTTTATCATAAAAATTTTATTTAAGCTTGTTTATAAACAAAGGAACACGCCGAAGCGTGTTCCCGTGAGATAATTATTATTTAAAGAGCATTGTTAAAAAGTTATACCCACAGTGAACTTCTGGATATCTTTAAGTCTTCCAAAATCCTGGTAGGCATAATCAAAACGTAAACCTAAGTTACCAAGCACTTCCTGCTTTACACCAACTCCAAGCGTTAATCCTCCTTCGGCATCTTTTTGGAAAAGTGAAGAGTAACCACCGCGTAAAGCGATGAGATTCATAAACAGATATTCTCCGCCGATATTTACGCATTCATAATTATCGCTTGGATGCATAGCATCTACTGCCACTGTTAATTTATTTTGTTCGTTGAATTCTGCCGTATAGCCTAATCCAACTCTGAAGTTTAACGGCAGTGACCAGGATTGAGTTTCAAGGTAAGCGGGAATCTGATCATTATTACCGCCGCTTGTTAAATCAAGGTCAACAAGAATAAGGTTAGAGTTTCCGCTTAACTGCATCTTTGTTCCGAAATTAGTAATTGCTGCCGCAAGTATAATTCCTGCAAACGGGGTTTTGTACTGAACACCGATATCCATTGCGAATGCTGTTGCTCCCATCTTCCACAAAGACTGGTAAACAACTTTCGGATTAAAGCCGATGCAGAAATTATCCGTAAGGTTAATTGCATAAGCAAGACTGAATGAAACATCTCTTGCAGAAAATGTTTCGCCGGTACCATTAGGTTCTTCAATTGTGGTCACATTCATCTCTCCGTAATTGGAAGTTGTAAAGCTCATACCAATTACACCAAGATCACCAAGGTTGTAAGATGCTGCAAGGTAGTTATAGCTTACATCTGCAAGCCATTTTGTATGATCGAACATAATTCCAAAGCCGTTTGTTTTTGCAAGCCCCGCCGGGTTCCAGAACATTGCACTCTGATCATCGGAAACGCTAACAAAGGCGCTTCCCATTGCTGTAGCTCTTGCACCCTGTGCAATAGAAAGAAACGGTGCCGCCGTTGTTCCTTTTTTAGAAACATCTGAAACAAAAAGCTGAGCAAATGTTGCAGATGTAGTAAAGAAAATTAAAAGTATTGTGATATTTAATTTATTTTTCATTTTTTCATCTCCTTTACTTTATTACCGCAAATTTGCCGATGTGTTCACCAATACCTTCCGCTTTAACATGGTATATATAAACACCATAAGCTATGTCCATACCATCTTCCGTAACCATGTTCCAGGTAAGTGCGCCATCCATTGGCGATGTATCTTTGTAAAGAGTTTTTACAAGGGCACCGGCCATCGTGTAAATTCTTACTTCACATTTAGCAGGTAGGTTTATAAATGAAATCTTACGTTCGCCTCTGCCTGTAGAGTTAAGGTTAATTCTTTCCCAGGTTGCCGCACCCAAATATGGATTAGGCACAACAGAAACTTTTGATAATTCCTGGTTTGCTTTGTTGGCATCTGTTGATGAAGGAGTGATTGAATATGAGAAGTAATCTCCTTCATAGAATTGTTTTGAAATCTTTAACTGGAATTTATCTCCGGCTCCGGGTATTACAGGAGTTGCATTTGGATTAAGCGGGCCGTTGTAGCTAATCTTCCAGGCAATTCTTGAATTGCCGACAGTTTGTGCTCCGATAAATTCAAGTATCTGAATCTCATCGCCAATTGTTAAGCTGTTGGAGTTATCAAGATCTCTGATTGCAAATTTACTTTTAAGACCTGTAAATAAATTTGTTATTTTAAAATTAACAGGCATCTTAACATAGAACTGTGCTGCTGCACTAATGAAGCCGGTATCCTGTACAGAATCAAAAAATTCTATATGGTAATCATTAGGCCATGGAACACCTCTGCTTGTTACATCTGCAGAAACAGCAAGATCCAGATTACTGTCACCTGTTAACCAGTTTGTTTGTTCTGCAATTGGTAAGATAGTAGTATCGTTAATAACAGATACTATCATTCCGTCAAAAGCAGGAGTTGGTCTGTTAGCGCCGATGTTAGAAGTATCAAGTCCTGAAATTAATGTAGAATCTTTCCCGTTAAGAATACGGTGAATACTGAATTTACTTGTTTCGTAAGAAGGCATTGTTCCCTCAGAATTAAAAACAATACGGTATTCAGCACCCAAGACAACTTGTGAAGGATCGAGTATCTCGAAAGATAATCTTCCGGTTCCTATTCCTGAAGTTACTTTAGAAGGATCACCGACAAAATTCGGAGGGATGTAGCCAGCTGCAGGAGCGTTTGGCGTAACAACAGCGCAATTAATATCTACGAACTGCAGGTTGCCTGCAAAATCTTCCGTAATAATTTTTGTACATTCGGTAGGCTGCAAACCTTTGGTTCCATATTGAGGATCGCCCATATCATATGATACAACGGCATAATAATATCGCTGTCCGTTGTTAACGGTTGTGTCTTTATAGCTATGCTGCAAACCTGTTTCGTTTCCGCGCCAGAAGTGAGCACCATTAATTCC
>CAZIDB010000020.1:26210-31331 GCA_964537965.1 uncultured Melioribacter sp.
GTTTCTTTATTGAAGATAAGATCTTCAATGTTATTACCAAACATAAATGCCATTGAGAATCTTTCTCTTTTACTTTTTTGAAGCGGGAAAGGTCCGGATGCAAAAACAATACTAATATTAGAATTCTGAAGAGAAGTATCATATGTTCCGGCAACCATTTTCATCCACATCGGTTCATCATCTTTTGGCCATCCACCACCAACACCACCATCACCAAGTCTGTAAATGGAAACCGCAGTTAAACCGATTTGATCCGATTCATCCTTGTCCGTTTTATCAACATTAGGTTCACCAGGGAATTCGGTTGCAACAGGATAAGCGCCGCTTGTTGGTTGTCCGTCACCTTCTCCCTGATCAGGACCGGTATAACCATCATCCAGAGGTCCGACACCGTCTAAACCAAGGTCGTCATTCAAAGGCTCATTTAAATCTGCATCCCATTTTCCGTTTCCATTTATATCTGAAAAACCAATCCAATCTTTATCATTATCAATACCGTCATCTCTTGTTTCGTTCAGAAGGCCGTCTTCATCATTATCGGTATTATCCAACGCATTGCCGGGACTTTCAAGGTAGGCATACCCGTATAAACCTGTAATCCAGTTATCGGGAACGCCTTTGCCGTTTCCATCGTATGCATACACAATATCAAGTTTGGTATCGAATGAAGCGCAATCATCGCCGGAATCGTTTGTTCCGCCAACACCCGGATCTGTATAAAACCCAAAAGCAGCATCGCTATAATTGAAGTCGGAAATATTTACTATATCAAAATGCTGGAAGAGAATATTTTCTGCAAGTACATGAGACCACTGAAAACCTCTTGTCTCTATACGCATGCCTAAACCACCACGTTCCTGGTCTGATGCAATTGGGAAGAATGAATATGGAAGACGTGTAAATTCTTTATCCTTGGAATCATCCATAACAAAGAATGTCTCGAAATCAGAGTTGGTAATTCCTTTACCAAAATAACCGCTCCATTTTCCTACCCAACCCGGATCGTTTAAGTCAGTCATTTTATCGGGCCAGTAATCGGGCCAGGACTTTTTATCTGTGTTGATAGCTGGTTTAGTATAAGTAGCATTAAAATAGCCGGGGACTGGAGTCAGAGTCCAAAGCTGACCAGTTACCGGATCTTTGTCAACCCACTCCCTGTAATAAGTTTCAAGCGGATGAATTTTCTGGCCCGTTCCTGGAGCGGTAACTTCAGCAGCAATAAGAACGCAAATACCATCTTCATAAGAGTGGCCCGAGTATTTTGGCCATTCTCCGGATGGCTGATTTGGCCAGTGACCAATTTGTGCAGTATTGTCAAACAAAGTTCTTATCTGGTTACCATCCATTACAGTCTCTCTTCTGAAAGAGATATCGCCTTTAGGTTCATTACGATAAAACTGTGTCAGGTTATCTACCTGAGAAAAAGCAGCCGGGACAATAATCAGTAAAAAAAGTATTAAATATTTTTTTGTCATTTTTTTTCTCCAAATCATATTTAGAATCCAAACCCAAAACCGATACGGATTTCTCTTGGTGAAGAATACATACTTGGATCCTTTACATATTGTTCAATTGTATTTAAGCCGATTACTTTTACAGGATTGAATCTGTAACCCAAATCTGTAGTTGCTCTACCTGTTGTACCGTAAACGCCGAATTCGTTCTTTATATCAAGTACATTATATACAAGAAGGAATGTATTGATGTTTATTCCATATACATTAAATGTTTTATCGGCTCGAAGATCGAGGTTGTAGAATTCGGGTCTTACACCACCGTTCTCAAATCTAACGCCTTTGGAAATACGTGTATCTTCTGTGTATGGTGTACCGCTTCCGTATTGGAAAATTAACCCGATTGTCCAGTCTCCTGGTTCACCAACAGTAACAGAAGCATTAAACGTATTTCTCTGGTCCCAGTTCAAAGGCACTACAACTTTAGTATCTTCAACAGGAGGATCTGTTTGGTTGTTGTTAAAAACAGTATTCGGATCTGAAGAATTTCCTTCAGCAATCTGGAAAGTATAATCTAACTTAAATCCGAAGTAATCTGAAAACCTTTTATCAATCGTTATAATAAAACCTCTTACATTACCATAATCTCTGTTTATATATCTTGCGAATCTTACTGCGTCGTAGGTTTTAAGTATTTCCATACCAAGCAGGTTTCTTATATCTCTGTAATATGCAGTTACATCAAGAGCAAGGTTTGCAAACAATACTTGTTGTAAACCTATTTCGTATTGTACTGTCTTCTGAGGTTTAAGATCGGGATTGCCAATAATAGAATTTAACTGATCCTGTCCCTGGGGAACATAATAATCCGGATTGGTATAAAGATTTTCGAAACTTGGAATCTGGAAAAAATGTCCGTATGAAAACCTGATAATGCCCTGATCTGTAATTGGGAATGAAGCACCGAGACGAGGGCTAACCTGGAATTTTTTAGAAGCATCTTTCAAAATGAAATTTCCGTTAGCATCAACACCCGGAAAGTTAATGTTTTTATCTACGTTCTTTAAATCAACTGGAACTTTTGAATTCGGATCAAAATAATCAAAACGGATACCAGCATTAATAATCATAATATCGTATTCCATCTTATCCTGAATATAAGCTGCAAACTCCATTGGTTTACGTACATAAAGTATGTTGCTGCCAATGTCTGTAATTACATTAAGATTCGGATAACCGGGTACAAATGGAACGTAGCCGGTGCTGTCTGCAATGCCAACACTAATTAAATCATTACTATGGTTATATATTTTATGGAATCTTCCTTCTGCTCCAACACCAATCTTATGTTCCTTTGATATTTGGGAAGATAAAGACCACTGTGCAATATAAGTCTGTGTGTTTCTTTCATACCGGTTTCCTTCATTTCCGCCTGATCTGAAAGTATATCCGCTTAATGCGAGTCCCTGCCTTGGATCTACATAACGTGGATCGAAAGGATCTTCATACCTGTTTCCCCAGTATTTATAAATAGCGGATGAAAATTTTAAAGTTTGAAATGTACTCTGAGAAGGATAATGTGAAATCTGCAGATTATGAATCATATCTGTTCTATGATGTGCCATCTTACCATCGGGTGTCCAGGAATAATAATGATCATAACTTTTATTATAGTTATCATCCCAGAATAAACTATAGCTGAATTTTAACGTTGGCAGAACATAAGTTAGTTTTCCGTTAAAGGAATATTTTCTTGAAGGATCCATCGCAACATATTCACCATCACCGGTTGCAATAGGAATAAATTCTCCGTCAGGAAGCTGGATTGGAGCAATATCAGTTATGTTATAAACTCTTTTTCCATACATATGTCCGTCTTCCTGGTAGTAACGGCCGGTAACAAAAAAGAAAAGATTATCAATTGGTTTTGCCGGTCCGCTGAAACTAAACTGTAAATTTTTTGTTGGTATGCGAAAAACTTTACCAAGATTCTGAAACAAATCCTTGTGTGCCGTTACAAAATTACCAACGTACCCACTAACTGTTCCTTCAAATTTTTGCGAACCATCTTGTGTTACAATGTTTACTATACCTGACATTGCCTGACCGTACTCTGCATTGAATGTTCCGCTTATAACTTCCATCTGACGGATAGAAGTATTCTCTACCTGCAATACAAAGCTGTTATTAAAAGCATCAGTAACGGATACACCATCAACAAGATAAGAAACTTCATTGCTGCGCCCCCCCCTAAAATGACCGTCCATAACTCCGGCCTGCAGGTTAACAAGCTGTCCAACGCTTTCAACAGGCATCATTTTAATTTCACCGGCAGAAATTGTTGCGGATGTAGATGTTAAATCTTTTTGAACCAGCGGGCGTTCTGCCTGAACAACAACTTCCTTTGTTTGTAAAGCAGTTGAGTTCAAAGTAACATCAAGCTTTGTTGTTAAATCAATTTTAATTTCCACGTTTTCCACAATAGTTCTCTGGTATCCTATTGCAGTTACAATAACACGATACTCGCCGGGCGGAATATTATTTATATAATAATAACCCTCCACATCTGCAGCGGCACCCATGTATGTTCCTTCAATAACAATGTTGGCACCAACAACGGGCTCTTTGTTTTCATCATAAACCTTACCTGAAAGTTTTCCTGTTGTTCCGGCTTTAATGAGAATTGTTAAAGAAAGAAAGATAAAAAGTAAATACTTAGTCAATTGTTGAATTCTTACAGAGGATTTCAACTTTACCTCCAAATTTTATTTACACCAAAATCACTAATTAAAATCTATATTCTGGGCAATGCCCAACTTGTTTCCAAAATTATTTTTAATAAATATCCGTAAGGATAAAACTTTATTGCCTTAACCGGGAAGAATTCACTTCCCAAATTATTTCCGGCTCTCACTACATTCCTAATAACTAAAAGAACATTAGAAAAAAAAGAGAAGAGACAATCTTTACGATTGTCTCTTCAGGAAAGGAGGAGTTCAAATTATTTAATAAGCATCATTTTCTTTGAGCTCTGGAAGCCTTCAGTGTTAATCTGGTACATATAAATACCGCTTGCTAAACCTGAAGCATCGAAATTGATATTATAAACGCCGGCATTCTGATTTTGATTTACTAATTCTTTTACCTGTCTTCCAAGTACGTCAAAAATTTTCAATGTAACGAATCCCGGTTTTTCAATTGTGTATCTTATTTGTGTAGTCGGGTTAAACGGGTTAGGATAGTTCTGTGATAATTCATATGATAATTTTTTTACAGGATTATCGTTAACGCCAACTGTCCACTGATCACCAATCCAGGTATATGTCCAGCGAGCTGTTGTGCTCCAGGAGTTATCATTATTTAATGGAGATAAGCACATAATACCTTCGCGGTTAGTTGTACCTTCCTGAGTATCATTATCGTTTATTGAAAAGTCGATTGGAATTCTCATACCTTTTTGAGGAACGAAGATATCATCGAAGTTAGTTTGACCAGCGTTACGTTTTTTAGCAAGAGCTTCCCAGGATAATCTTGCTTCAATTGAATAACCTGTTGGAAATTTTTCACCCCAGAAGTAATCAACAGTGCCAGGGAGTAATAATGAATCGGCATTAGCACCGTCAAGCAAGCATCTGTTCTTTGAAAAACGTAAATGATAATCTGGCTG
>CAZIDB010000021.1:0-4037 GCA_964537965.1 uncultured Melioribacter sp.
TTCTTCTCAAGATTTTTTACTGCCATCAATCCAATTCTTATTTCCCTGCCGTGCCCTTTGTATTCGTATTCACTTTGGTTAATTGAAGGAAGAAGAATTTTAATTCCGAGTCTTTGTGTTTCTGTTATATAGACAGGCGCAGAATAATACCCGCCCTGGTTTGTTAAAACGGCCGCCATAAATTCTGCCGGGTAATGCGCTTTAATATAAGCAACCTGGAATGACAGCAGCGCAAAGGAAGCGCTGTGCGCTTTGCAGAATGCATATCCCGCAAATGATTCTATCTGCCGCCATAGCTCTTTTGTAATTGAATCACTTATACCTTTGCTTTTGCAGGAAGAGAAAAATCTCTCGGCAATTTTTTTCATTGCATCGTGTGATCGCATTTTGCCGCTCATTGCGCGGCGCAGCAAATCAGCTTCTTCAAGTGAAAGTCCTGCTATATGATGAGCAACTTTAATAACATCTTCCTGGTAAATCATAACGCCGTAAGTTTCGCCAAGATATTTTTCCATTTCGGGCACAATATATTTCCGGCGTTTCGGATCTTTATGGCGTTCAACAAATTCCTTCATCATACCGCTTTCTGCAACACCCGGGCGAATAACCGATGAAACAGCAGTAAGCATTTCAAATGTATCGCAGTCAGTTCTTTTAAGAAGAGACCTCATCCCGGGGCTTTCAATATAAAAGCAGCCTATTGTGTTGCCGGTACGAATTAACTCTTTAGTCGCTTCATCCTCAAATACTTTCCGGTAATCAAAAATATTGAAGCCGGTTTTCCTGATAATCTTCGGTACCGAATCAAAAATTCTTGCATATTGCCGGGCAGCAGGCGGTTTATAAGCCGACATTTCTATTAAATTCATCTTGACTGTTTGCCTAAGATTATACATATTAACAGTGAACATTTGCACACTATATTATAATTTATCCGGATTAAAAGCAATAGCAAAAACAGCTTAAAAATGTACTTTTTCTATGAGAACTATATTTCATGTTGATATGGATGCCTTTTTCATCTCTGTGGAAAGGATCCTTGACCCCTCCCTGGAAGGTAAAGCAGTTATTGTCGGCGGCGATCCGCATGGGCGTGGAGTTGTTGCTGCCTGCAGTTATGAAGCAAGGAAGTATGGACTTCATTCTGCGATGCCAATCAGGGATGCTTTTCGTTTATGTCCCAAAGGAATTTATTTGCACGGCCATCATAAGGAATATGTTCGCTTCTCCAGGTTAGTAAGACAATTTCTTGAAGATAAATTTTTGCTTGTTGAACAGGCTTCTATAGATGAGTTCTATTTTGATTTTACGGGCTGCGAAAAAATTTACGGCCACCCTGAAACGTTTGCCCGTAAGCTGCAGGAAGAAATTCTGAATAAATTCTCTCTTCCCTGTTCGTTCGGTATAGCTTCAAACAGAACAATTGCAAAGATAGCATCGGACTTCCGTAAGCCGCTTGGAATTACTTACGTGCCTGCCGGCAAGGAGAAAGAATTTCTTGCACCTTTACCAATTGAAAGGATGCCCGGCGTTGGTAAAAAAACAATTCCCGTATTAAACGCAAGAGGATTTAAAACACTTAACGATATTGCAAACTCATCAACAGAATATCTTTCCGTACTTCTTGGCAAAAACGGAATTGATTTATGGAACAGGGCTAACGGGCACGGCAGCGATATCTTATGCCGCGATAATGAACGCAAGAATGTTTCCAAGGAAACAACATTTGAAGAGGATGTTGTTAGTAAAACTTTAATTGAACAATACATTTTTGATTTGAGCAGCAAAGTTTGCCAGCTTATAAGAAAAGAAGAATGGGTTGCCTCTACAGTTTCAATTAAACTTAGATACTCCGACTTTGAAACCCTTACCCGCGCAAAAACATTATCCCATCCTACAGATGATGATAAAGTTGTATACGAAACTGCCGTGGACTTATTCCGCAAAGCTTACACAAGAAGAGTTGCAATAAGACTCATCGGAGTTCACTTAAGCAATCTCAATCACTTTTATGACCAGGAGGAATTATTTGAAGATGAAGAAATGCTGCGCAAAAGATTATTGAAAGTAGTTACAAAGATAAGAGACAGATACGGGTTCAGTTCCATACTTGTAGGCAAAGGAGGAACACGTTGATATGTTTACGCTTCACACACATTCAAACCATTCGTTGCTTAAAGGAACTATACGGATTGAAGAGCTTATTTCTTTTGCAAAAAAAACCGGCAGCCAGTACGTTGCTTTAACGGATACGAATACGATGGCGGGATTAATTCAATTTGTAAAAGAATGTTCGCTGCAAAATATAAAGCCCGTGCCGGGCGTTTACATAGATGACCCGAAAGACAAAAACCTGTCCGCAATATTCATTGCAAAAAATAATGAAGGCTATTCACTTCTTTGCAAAATGATCACCACACGGAAATTAGAAGAGCATTTTTCTTTGGTTCAATTATTTAATGAGCCGATGACTAATCTTTTCATTATAACTTCATCTTTAGAATTGCTTAAGCAGATTAAAATGAATTTACAGCTAAAGCAAAATTTATTTGTTGAATTAGTTGTAACAGAAAAGCAGAAAAAGAAAACCCGCATCTTATATGAATATTCAAAACAGAACCAGCTTAAGGTAATTGCTTCTCACCCGGCTTATTTTCTTACTCAGGATGATTTTCTTCTCCACAAAGTTGTAACTGCAATCGGA
The DNA here is from genome assembly GCA_964537965.1 of uncultured Melioribacter sp. Classification (GTDB taxonomy): domain Bacteria; phylum Bacteroidota; class Ignavibacteria; order Ignavibacteriales; family SURF-24; genus SURF-24. Next base: position 2,705 of record CAZIDB010000021.1, read on the forward strand.
TTGAATTCAACACTTGATAACCTCGATCCGGATTCTTTTGTTGATGAAGAATTTTATCTTAAGACCCCGGACGAAATAATTAAAACATGGAAATCATTGCCGGAAGCAGTTTGGAATGCCGATAAGATTGCCCAAGCATGTAATGTTAATCTTGAACTCGGCAAATACAAATTCCCAACTTTCCAGCTACCGCCGGATGAAAGCGGCTTTTCATATTTATGGAAGATAAGCTTTGAAGGATTATCAAATCGCTACCAGCCAATTACCGATGCAGCAATTAAAAGATTGCAGTACGAGCTTGAAGTTATTGATGAACTTGGCTTCAGCGATTACTTTTTGGTTGTGCATGATATTATAAGGGAAGCGAAAGCAAGAGGCATTCAGCATATCGGCAGAGGCTCCGCTGCCAACAGTCTTGTTTCTTACTGCCTTGGTTTTACAGAAGTGGATCCGCTTCAGTACAATCTTTACTTCGAACGCTTTCTTAACCGCGGCAGAACAAGTCCGCCAGATATTGATCTTGATTTTTCCTGGAAAGAAAGAGACTCAATAATTAAATATGTTTTCGATAAGTACGGGTACGACAAGGTTGCTATGATTTCAACAACCGTAACTTTCCGTGCGCGTTCGGCATTCAGGGAAGTTGCAAAAGTTTTTGGCATTGCAGATTCTGAAATTTCCAAATACAGTAAATTCATTCCCTGGACAAGCGCAAAAAATCTACCCGACATAACAGAAAAATTCCCGGAATCAAAATCCCTTAATGTTCAGGTTGAGCCCTGGAAATCAATTGTGAATATCGCATCAAAGATTTCCTCTTTCCCAAGACATTTAAGCATTCATCCATCCGGCATTGTTATTACGCCAAACAAAATTACAAATTACGTGGCGCTTGAGTTTGCAAAGAACAAAGGGCTTGGTTTGATAATAACACAGCCGGATATGTATTCAACTGAAGAATTAGGATTGATAAAAATAGATTTGCTCAGCCAGCGCTCGCTGGGTGTTCTTAAACTTGCAATGAATGAAATAAATTCTAACACAGAAGCACAGCAAGAAGCGAAGCAACAGGCACAGATACATCAGTTGCGGCTGGTGTAAGTAAAGAATGGAAAAGGTTTAATGTCCCGCAAATTTATGATCCGGATTTATCAACCTATGGTTGAGGCTCACAGGTAAGCCGTAGGTTTAGCGGGATCAGCCTTTGGCTGAGAAGATGGAAAATGGAAAATGTTTGATGGAAGATGGAAAAGGCAAAAGTGCAACTTTGCAAGGATGCAAGTAAAGATGATTATTAGAATTTATTATTTAGTAAAGAATGGAAAAGGTAAAA
>CAZIDB010000021.1:4137-31313 GCA_964537965.1 uncultured Melioribacter sp.
CAAGTAAAGATGATTATTAGAATTTATTATTTAGTAAAGAATGGAAAAGGTAAAATGCAAGTTGGCAAGGATGCAAGTAAAGATAAATGAAAAAGAGACGTCCCGTAAAACAGGAACGTCTCTTAACAATAATTATTTAACTAAAGTCATTTTTCTTGTTGCGTTCATGATCTTGCCGTCAATTCCCAATGCTTTAAGATTATAAATGTACATTCCGCTTGTTAAACCGGAAGCATTAAAATCAACGTTGTGTGAACCGGCAGCAAAATTTCCGTCTGCTAATGTAGCAACAACCTGTCCAATCATATTGTAAACCTGCAGGGTAATCTTTGAATCAACCGGCAAATCAAATTTAACTGAGGTTGAAGGATTAAACGGATTCGGGAAGTTCTGTGCTAATGCAAATTCCTTTGGAAGTGAATTTACTGTTACTTCTGTTGAACCAACAACTTCATTTGTTCCGTCAAGATCAATCTGAACTAATTTATAAGAATAGGTACCATTCGCTAATCCGTTATCGGTAAACTGATATGATTTCACTTCAGTTGTAGTTCCGAAGCCGGAGACAAATTTTACCATTGTACCATTTCTATAAATCTCAAAACCTTTATTATTTGTTTCAGTAATAGTCTTCCAGTTAAGAACAACATTGCTTCCTTTTACAACAGAAGTGAATGACGCAAGCTCAACGGGAACATTAACCATGAAATCAGTTAAGAAACGTGGTTGTAACTGGTAGCCATCACCATATACAGAGGAAGAAGAAGTAAACTGAGTTATAACACCCTGAATTGCCATTGGCCAGGTTGGTTCTGTTGAACCATCTATTTCAGTATCGCTATCAATTCTAATTATCATTGTATCCTGCCCTGAAAGAAAAGTCAGATTAACACTTGTACCTGAAGCAGGCCAGGTACCGCTTATCTTCGTCAGGTTTGTGAATAAAACAAATTCACATTCGTATTCTTCGGGGTTTGCTTTGAATTGTGCAATTGTAAGAGTTTGCGGTGCAGGCAAAGCAGCGCCGCTCTTTACAACCACAACATCTGCATCCGTAAGAGGAACAATTTCAACAAGTCCCCTGTATTGATCAACATATCCGGTAATAACAACACTATCACCAAGATTTAAAGCCGGACTTGTTAAGCCAGATTTGAAGGTAGAAACGCCTGCTGTTCCATCCCAAAGATAATATGCACGGTTGCTTGTCTGAAAGTTTGGAGTAAATACAACACCTTTTACAACAATTGTATCTCCTTTTGTATCAACAATCTTATCACCATTAGCATCAACACGGGCTTGTGCTAATGTTAATGTCGGGTAACCCTGGGCAAAAACACCTGTACTAACTAAAATTAACGAAGCGAATAAAAAGAACAATTTTTTCATTTTTCCTCCGGTAAAATATATAAATGAATTATTCTGTAAAATTTAGTTTGAAGCTAATTATTTGAAATATCTTTTACAAATTAATTTTGTGTTAATTATTGAATTGTAATTTTCATTTAATACGTAATCATCAAAACTGAATACAAAATCTTGATGATTCTCTAATCCATTAGATACAACATACTAACTTTCTTAAATCAGGTTAGAGTTTATAACCAATTTTATAATTCCCGGAACCAACTTCTATGTATATAAAACCATTTTCATTTTTAAGGATTTTATATTTTTCTGCTGTGGTAAATTCTTGTGTCGGCAGGACTATAATTGCACTTGTGTTAAATGGAATTGAAATATGTAAATGTAAGTTACCGCCCGCTTTTTTCCAGGAAGATTTTATGACTCCGTAAATAGATTTGAATGATACATCAACAAATTCCAGATCATCAGGAAAGAATGGTTTTATCATTACTTTTTTAAATCCCGCTTCTAAAGATTTAATTCCTGCAAGATCTGAGAACAGCCATTCTCCAACACATCCAAGAGAACAATGATTCAATGAATTCATCGTGGGATCATAAAAACCTTTTTCAGGATGATAACTGTCCCACCGTTCCCATAATGTAGTTGCCCCATTATCAATCATAAAAAACCAGGAAGGATATTCATTATTTGTAAGTACTTTCCAGGCAATATCATTTCTGTTGATTGAAGAAAGAACAGGCATCAGAAAAGACAATCCCAGGAAACCTGCTGTAGTATGATAATCTTTTTCAATAATATCATTAGTCAGAAAATAAACAGCTTCACTCTTCTCATTTTCATTTAAAAGATTAAATTGAATTGCAAGCACTGCTGCAGTTTGTGTTAATTGTATCAGGCTACCATCTTCCTTCAAAAACTTTTTCCTGAAAGCTGATTTAATCAAATTAAACTTTTTAATGTAATATTTTGCGTCATCATTTTTTCCAAGGAGTAATGCAATCTTACTAATCATACGACAATCATAGGCAAAGTAAGCTGTAGCAATGAAACTTTTTGAAGTTTCTTCCCCGCCGAAGAGCCAATCACCATAACCATAATCCGGTAAAATAAAATCACTGCTCATCTTCTCCAGGGAGTTAATGAACAGCTTCATCCGTTCATAACATCTTTCAAGAATATCTATATCACCATAAAACTCGTAGAACAAATATGGAGTAATAACCCCCACATCTGCCCAGCCGGCCGAATTGAAATAAACTGGACCAACTCCCATCGGAGCTAAAGGTGCGAATGGTGGAAGCGCCCCATCAGTTTCTTGTTCGTCAAAGACATTTTCAATCCACTTTGAGTAGAAAGCAGAAACATTAAAATTAAATGCTGCTGTTCTGAAGAAACTTACTGCATCACCTGTCCATCCGAATCTTTCATCGCGCTGCGGACAATCCGTAGGAATATCAATATAATTTGACCTTTGATTCCAGAGTATACAATTAAATAATTTGTTCAGTTTGTCATTTGAAGAATTGAAATGTGCGGTTTGTTCGGCTAAAGAATTTATTGAAACCCCTGTAATAGTCTCCGGTAAAATATTATCAAGCCCCGTTACTTCAAAATACCTGAATCCGTGATATGTAAAAAGCGGCTCCCATATTTCCTCTTCAGCACCTTTGGAAATATAAGTATCCTGTGCCCTTGCCATACGTATGTTATCCGTATATAATGAACCAACTTCATTTAATACTTCTGCAAATCGTAAAGTGATTCTTCTTTTCCCAACATTTCTAAGATATAATTTCACATAACCCGCAAAATTCTGATTGAAATCCAGGATAAACTTATGTCCATTTATTTTATTTATAGTAACTGGTTTTAATTCTAATCGAGGTTTAACTTCTTCACATTTATAAGAAATTAATTCCGGATTAACATCATTTAATATTTTTACTTTGCTGAAGTTTGGATTGGCAGAATTGAATTTGTCCCAACCTTTTATGAGATAATCAAAATCAGAATCGTAAAATTCACCCATCAGGATATCTGCTTCTCTTATCGGGCCTTCTCCTGATGTCCAGCTTTCATCTGAAATAATGACTTCTTCGCTTCCGTCTTCATATTCAATCATCAACTGCATCTTAAAAGCCGGACATTTACCATAATAGCCCCTTCCTTTTTCCCAGCCACAATAACCCGCATAATATCCATCAGCCAGTATTACATTAATAATATTTTCTCCTGCAGGATTGAGCAACGAAGTAACATCATAAGAATTGTAGTATGCCTTCTTGTAAAAGTTGCTCCAGCCCGGTGTAAGCCTGCTATCAGTTACCGGCTTACTATTAATACAAATATTATATAAACCAAGTGCTGAACAATATACAAAAGCCCGTGTCACTTTTTGAGTTGTCGTAAATGTCTTTCTTAAATAAGTTGCCGCATTAAACTCCAGACTTGCTTTTGGCAATCTCCATGGTAAATCACCTGCTGATGCCACTTCCATTACTTGCCGGAATTTTATATTTCCTGATTTTATTGAAGCCTGCCAGGTTTTATCCGTTAAGATAAAAATTGTATCACAATTAGAATAGAGGATTTCAATTCTTAAAATAAATCCGGGTTTATTAACATAAGAATTAAATCCTGTCGCTTGTATTAAATTATTACCTTCAATAAGCAAATCTTTCACATCAGATATAAATGGTCTTGCCCACGAAAATATTTTATCATCACTTTTACTTACGAATTTATTATTTAAGAGAAGCTGGTATTTTTCATCGGCTGTAACTATTAGCTTAGCTGTCTGAACCTGGTCAAGGTTTTTAAGTTGAAAAGATTTTTGTAGTTGAATTGTTTGGAATCTTTCATCAGGATTTTTTAATGGAAACCAAATCCATTTATCAATTCCGGTTTTAAAGGATATTTCCCGATCATCTTTTTCATTATAATTATGCTGTATCCATTTTGCAAGCCATTCATCTTGTCCAAACAATCCTGTTGAAAATTTAGCCGGTTCACTCCACATTGAAGCTTCATCTTTTTCATTCCACACCATTACTTTCCAGTGATAGAGTTTATTTGAACGAAGTGATTGACCTGAGAAGCGAATATGAATTGAATCCTGAGATTGTACTTTACCGGTATCCCATACTTCACCGGACTCACAATTGAGATTCCTGATTGATGAGGATATTAAAATTCTGTAAGCGGTTTGATATGAATTAAAATTTCCACACTCTATAATCCAGCTAAACCCTGGGCACTTTTCATCAATTCCGGTAGGATTATTTTTATATTCACATTTTAATTCAAGCGGTCTTACCGATGAAAAATGTTCTTCCATAATTACAATGGATCATTCAATGGTTTTGTGATCCCAATTCCCGGTTTAACATACACAATTACCATCTTGCAAGGATTCTTTCCTTTATTAACAATTCTTATCTTGCCGGTAGCAGCCGGAATAATCATTGTCTCCAGGTAAGATAGATGAACAATTCTTCCGTTCTCAGAATGGATTTCCACTCTTTCTCCCTGAACTAAATTTGTTGAATATGCTACACCGTTCGTATCCATTATAAATTCAGTTTCAAACTCAATCCTGTGAATATTGTAGAAAGTAAACGGCGCATCATATAAAACAACTTCCTGCCAATCGCTGCCGCTCTTTATTACTTTTGGTTTTGCAACAAGATTTTCCTGTACCCATTTTTTTCTTCTTTCAAATCTTATATTTTCAAAACCGCGCTGTACATTTATCGGGCGGAGGTTTCCTTCAAGATCTCTCCGCAGGTAATCATAAATTTTGAAAGTAAATATGTAAGGTGTTGCACTTATCTCAAGGACCAAGTTTCCTTCTCCGCTGCAGTGCACTGTTCCGTTTGGAATTAAAAAAAGATCGTGTGGTTTGCTCGGTTCGCAATTTACAAATTTCTCAACTTCTATTTCTTTCCCGGTCTGGATAGATTCTTCCAATGTTTTCTTAAACTCTTCCGGGTTGCAGTCTTCAGTTAATCCAATGTAAACTTTTGAATCAGGTTTTGAAGCGCAGATATAATATGTTTCATCCTGAGTAAAAGTTTCTCCGAATTCTTTTCTTATATAATTCGGACGCGGATGAACCTGAACAGATAAATTACCTCCGTCAATTGTATCAAGGTAGTCAAATCTGATAGGCCATTCATACTTAAATTGCTTGGATGCATCATCACCAAGAACATTTTTATTTTCAAGGTACATCAGGCAATCAAACGAGAATTCAAGCGTCTCATTTTCCTTTTCAATTATAACTCCGTTTTCAGGTACAATCATTTCAAACGACCAGGCGTAATTTGGCGCATCGGGATCGAGCCCCATGTGTCCCTGCATAAATTTTCCGCCCCACGGTCCGGGGAAAAACCAGGGACGTAACCTGAAAGGAGTTGAAGAAATTTCCTTTAAAGCTTCTCTAAAACTATTTCCATTAATTGATGTCGGCTCGGCAGGATTCTGCAAATCGATAAACAAATCAAGAGAAGGCAATAGCTGTTTCTTAAGCCTGTTCAGAGCGGGCCATTCAACAAAAAATGAACGTTTATAAAACTGCCCGAAGGATAATTTTTCAGTTGTTCCAATATTACATTGTTCTCCGTTGCGCACATACTCCTGGATTGTATCCTTTGGAATATCGATATACCATATCTTATCATATAACTCAACTAATGATGATCCTGCTCCAAAAATTATTGTCAGGTCTCCGGCTTTTACTCCACGTTTTACTGATGCTTCTATCCTGAGCCCGGATAATTTTATTGGATCAAACAAATAATCAACACCTAATGGAAAATGCATTCCGAATATCGGATCATCTCCGCCAAGGAATGGTTTTATTTTACCTTGTATTTCATTTTCGGAAGCATAATAATTTTTAATATCAATCAGCCCTGGTATAATTTTTTTCTTTTTTAAAGCATCAGTAAGCCCTTCAATAAAATCCTGCCAATGTACTCCCTGGTAACCTTCAAGGACAAGAATACGAAGTCCTGATGACATTTCATTTTCAATTAACTCTGCAAGGGAATCATAACCTTTTTCAATTATTCCATTACTTATAGTAAAGCGGGGAAACGTGTCAAACGGTCCGCGCGGAAATTTTTTTGTGCGTTCGGGAATCAGGGCAATGAAGGGATCCTCTATATATGCAGAATTCTTATCAGACATTAATTCTCCAATTCTATACTTTAATTTTCCAAAAAAGCTATTCCAATTGCTGCAGCGTTATTGCCAAGCAATGATTTTTTAATTTTTACTTTTCCTTTCGGGAAAGTCCATGCACGTTTATTAACCAATTCTGTTAATGGAGGCAATATTATTTCTGCAGAATTTAATACACCACCACCTAATACAACAGTATCGGGTCCGTAAGCATGAATTACATTTACAATTCCAATAGAAAGATTGTCAATGAACTCATTAAAAGTCCGGGTAAATTCTATATCACCGTGTTTTACTTTTTCAAAAAAAGCAGGAAGCGTTTCTGCTGAATCATTTAATACAGGATGAACTACTTTTACTTTTTCAGTTAATGAAGTCGCAGAGCAATAGAGTTCAAGACATCCTTTGTGTCCACAAGTGCAATCAGGACCATTTCTATCTATGCTGATATGTCCGCCAAGCAATCCACCCGACGAATCGGAACCACAGTAAGGTTTATCATCAACAACAAGTGAACAACCTAAACCTGTACCAAGAGTCATACAAACCATTGCTTTACTACCAACACCTGCACCAAATTTATATTCACCCCAGGCATAAGCCCGTGCATCATTATCAACATAAAACGGAAATCCAAGTCCATCGGAAAAAGCTTTTTTAAGATTTATACCTGCAAGCATTTGTCCCGCACCAATATCATTTTCAACTTTACCTGTTTCGGTATTTATTAATCCTTTGATCGCAAATCCGCCGCTTTCAATTTTATTCTGCCCGATTACTTTTTTAGAGTGAGCAATAAGATTTTCAAGAAGATTTCCGGAAGCAGAAAGCACTGAAAGTTTTTCTTCAACAAAATTTACAATTGAACCATCATTTTCAAAGACGCCGGCTTTAATGTTTGTGCCACCGTAATCCATTCCAAATCTCATTTTACTTCTCCGTTTTTCTCAAAGAAATAAATAAGCGCGTCAATCAAATGTCTTCTCCAGTTCCCCCAGGTATGTCCTTCAAAATATTCCCTGTAAACAAATTGATAACCTTTATCTGATAAAACATTTTGCATTCTTCTGTTGCCGCTTGTAAAATCAAGTTCGGTAGCAGGAAGAAAACCTGCACCTACTTTTCTTTCATATGTTCCTATATCAAAATACAGATTGACAGCTTTTCTTTCCGAATCTTTTATAAGCCTGATTAACCGGTCATCATTAAAAGAATAATAACCTGATTGCGAATATGCGTTGCCGAACAGATCATTTCTTACAAATGAAATATAAGTTGAAATTAAACCGGCGTAAGAATCACCAACAACGAGCCGTTTATCAGCAGACTGAACAGTTGGATAGTTTTCATCAATAAAAGTCATTAGTTCATCGCAGAAAAAATTCACGTAGTCATCATTCAATCCGTATTCTGTAGATCGGTTGGGTACTTTCGGTTTGTGGAGGTTTGGCGGAGTAACAAAAACAGCAATGCATGGTTCGATTTTATTTTCAAGAATTAACCTGTTAATTGAATAAGGCACCAGCGCAAACCTTATATAATCTGGTCCATCCTGAAAATATACCGTGGGATATTTTTTATTCTTTTCAAAGTCAGGCGGAAGATAAACATAAACATCGTGAGTGTAAGGCATAGCTCCTGCCGGAAGAATATGCTTTGTTAGGCCGTCATAACTACCAATTGTACCATTAAGATATTCCTGAAAATAAGGATGTCTTTCATATCCGGGCATTACAAGCTCAGAAAGTTCACCCAATCCATTTAATGATTTAAATTTATTTAATGGATCACAAATGGTATTGCCGTCAACAATAAGATGATATTCTATTCTTGCTTCAGGCTCAAGTTCAAGGTTAAGATAGAATAAATCTGTTCCATCTAATTTTATAAATGGAATTGTTTCTGTCCATCCTGTTATATCGCTGTTAAGGCAAACAGTGTTAGCTATACCTCTGTAAACCAAAGTAACTTTATATTCGCTTTCATAAAGCGGGTAGTTTTGTTCTGCAATTGCAGACAAAATATTTTTGTACAACACTTCTCTTTCATTTTCCAGAAGTGTTTTCCAGTTCTCTAATGCAGAACTCAACCCATCAATGTTATTCAGGTGATTTATATTTTCCATATAAGATTCAATTTCAGTATTCAGTTTCATTACGCGTTTTTTAATCCGTTAATATCGGCATTATAAAGTTTTCCCTGGTATGGAATGTTTTTCAGTTCTGCCTTAGAATCAAAAATTGTTTTGCCGCCAGGCAGGTTACCAAACTGTGGTTTAGCACTAATGCCATTTTGTAATGTTGCATTTATTCCGAAGATACTTTCAATAATTATATTGGTCCAGTTTCCACTTGATGATACCGTCCAGTCAGTATAATAAGGCATATCTGCATGAGCTTTTCTTGCACCACCGCTTTCAGTATCAATAGCTGTCTCAACAAAATGAGCCTGCCCCAATGGTCCCTGGTTAACTGACTTTGATAAACCTTTCAACCACTCAAGAGCCAAATCAACATTACCTGATTTGAATAACGCAGTAGCAGCCTGAGCAGGCCATGCAGGATAAGCCCCGTTCCACTGGTGATCGGGTCTTACGCTAAACATCGCATTATCATCACCCGGAGATAAAGCACGCATCCAGGTTGGAGTTTGTAACTGTTTCTTAAAGAAATCAACCATTTCAAATTTTTGTTTTGCTGAAAGATCATCCGGAATATAATTCAAAATTGTGAAGAAGTCGTAACAATGCCGTACTTCAATCAAAGAACCATCCGGGAATCTTGCATTCCAATAACCTTTACCATCAATGTAAAGTTTGTTTAGCTGGGTAATAAGTTCATCAGCTTCTTTTTTAAGATTACCAACCAATTCTTTCTTTCCTGCAATCTCACAGAATTCCGCCGCAGTTCTAAGGTTAAAAATATTTGCTGCATTTAATGAAGCTACTTCATGAATATAAGTACTGACACACTCCAACAAATTATTAATTCCGCCGTAATCCGCCAAACCATTCGGCGATTTATAATTCTTCCAGTTCTGAGCGTACTTCAGTAACAAATCAAATACTAGTTCATCCTGGTTATTAACTTTAATTTTCTTATCGAGCCATTTGAAATCACCATTCCATCTAAGATAATTTTTAGAAATATCCGTGATTGCAAAATCATTTACAGAATACCAGGGACCAACCGGGCCACCGGTCAAATATTCTGAACCGAAATGCTTGTGCATATCCAGAGACATCCAATGCTCAATATATTTTTTCATGACAGCAGGATCTAACAATGCATGAGTTAACGAGCTTAGTGCATAATCCCAGATGAAAGTTACCGACTGCCAGTATTTAGGTAAAAGTGTATCGTAAGTTCTACCCAAAACAGAATAAGGATTATCTCTTTTGAAATATATAACTCCAAGCACTCCCATATAATAAAGTTTTGCAATTTCATTATCTGTTGTTTCAAGAAGCGGCATTGAGCCTGAGAATCTTGAATTACCCGGAGTGAATGCGGCTCTAATTTCTTCGTTCCATTCTTTCCTGCAATTTCTTATTTCATCGCTAACGTTAGATATAATTCTTTTATAATCAGAGCGGACATTTTCTACCGAATCACCAACCACTTCTACATAATCGATAGTTTTTGTTTCACCGGGAGCTAAATATACTTTTACTTTTATTCCATTACGTGAAAGAGTACCTTTAGCTGAAATTCCCTGCACCTGGAATGCATTGCTGTTTTTTGCAGAATAGATTAATGAATTATTCTCTTCATCAAAATCAATTTTATGTTCAGTCTCGCAAGGCGGAAGCGGTTCATTCCAGGTTTTAACTGCTTTTGTAACACTGCCGGTAAAGCCGTATTTAAATTCAACATCCCTTTCAACACCGCTTATATTTGTAATAGTAAGATGAACAATACAAGCCATTTTATTCATCGGTAGAACGGTTATGGAATGAAGTCTCAGACCATCATACTCAGTCTCCCTTTCAATTCTATCTGCAAACCATGTATATTTTATTTTAGTACCGGTTGCAGGAAAATAGACATTATTTATAAATAAGCCTGCAGTAATAATATCCGAGCATCCAAAAGGCGGAAAGTTCAGACTTCTGATTCCGGTAATATCAAAATCTACCTGAACACAGCCTAAAAAATTTGTTAATCCCGGGAGATTAAAAATATCTCCGTGTTTATGAACAAGTACATCACTTTTAAGATCATCAACGTTTGGAATCATTAAAGCTCCGTTAAAAAAATTATAATAAAAATTATTCAAATGTTATTTCAACAAGATGAGGATAGTATTCCTCAAACTCTATATAGGTAACATAAATTGTCTTACCATTATCTTTTGCAAAAGATGTATGTTCTTTGCCAGCATAAATCAATTCAAGTTTTGGACCTTTTGTTTTGCTCTGGGGAATAACCTGCCATAATTCAACCGGATTGCTCCAAGGCCCCCATGGTGTTGGAGAAGTACGGCCAACAATTTTACCGCTCAACTCTAAAGAATGAATTGAAAGGTAGCATCCAAGATATTTATTATAGTTAACAGACAATTCATTTGGCATTCCCGAAAACAGAGGTTTTGATTGCTTAACATCTTTTGTCCATCCTGAATTTTCTGAGACGAAATACTCATATGTGTTTATATTTTCAATCTGATCCGGTATTACTCTTGCCAGGTGAAGATTATGGATACCGGCTTTGTCGTTTTTTGTTCCAAACAAATAAATAAATTCATCCCCTGGTTTGTAAGAAACAGCGGAAGCAAAACAAGGATCATCACCATTCCAAATGATATATGAACCATTATGAATAGCCCTTTTGAATTCCCAGTCTTTCTGGTTACCGATTGCAAAACCGGAACCAATAATAATAAAATTGGAGGGTGGTTCACCTTCCTTAAGCATTCTAATCTTTATGAAATAGAGATAAACTTTACCATTAACAGCAATTCCGTGAAGACACCAAATCCTGTCCCAGTTATGATTCTCATCTGCTTCATACGGAATTAAATGTTTTAGTTGATTCGATTCATCAAGAATGTATTCAAAATTGTTAAAGCCATTTTCACCTGTTTTGTTGTAACACAATAAACCTGTATTGGTTATCATTTTTTCCAATCCTCCAATACCTGTCATATCAACCGGGCCCAACGGTTGACCGCCGGGATACCATAAACTTTCACCCTCCGTTCTTTTACCAATCAGTGTATCACCGAAGAAAAACATACACTTATCTTCAAGCGGAATTGAATATGCGCCATCCTGCCCAACCATTTTATTTGGGTTATTTATAAATTGAGGACCAAGATCTCTTGCTTGTAGAACTTTCATTTCTTTCATTTTGATATTTCTTTATATAAAGCTGGCTTGGTTACAGCCAGCCTGGTTAAACTATTTCAACAAAATCATTTTTTTAGTCTGAACAAATTCAGAAGTAGAAATTTTGTAATAATAAATTCCGCTAGGTATGTTGCCTGCATTAAAACTTACAGAGTAACTTCCTGCTGACCTGTACCCGTCTACAATTTTTTTAATCTCTTTTCCGGAGGCATCAAATATTTCTATCTGTACTTCACCTGCTTCCTTTAACGAGTAATTAAAAGTTGTCGATGGATTAAACGGATTTGGGAAATTCTGACTCAGTTTGTATTCAGCGGGAATTTCAGAAACCTGTCTTTCTACATCAGAAGAACCGATAACAGTTACCATATGGTTCATTGATGTATCTGTACCTGCTAATTGCTGATCTGCATCCTGGTCATTTAAGAACTTCAGCATATCCATTGTATTTACGGTAACAAGATAACCCATTGCATAATCACCGGCTTTCTGCCCCACTTTAAAATTAACTGTAGCTTCATAAACTAAGTTTGCATTATGCAGGTAACCCTGATCCGTTAAAAGGTTAATCCATTTCATTCCGGAAGGTCTTTCTATAACGGTATCAACATCACCCCAGGCAGGCGGTGTTGAAGCATCAAGTTCAAGGTTTCCAAATCCAACCGGTGAAGTATAAGTACCGCTTTCAAATGTCCAGTCTTCCGGAACAAGTACTGCAAGCACACCTTTATGTGCATTATTATTTTCAGCATTCATATCAGAGATTGTAAGTGTTGCTGTAAAAGTTTCTCCTGCGTTTACCTGTGTAGGCTGGCTTACCTCTTCAATAAAACAACCGGTTAAAGAAACTATTAAAGCAATTTCCAGAACAAGGATTAAGTTTTTATTTTTTTTCATATTACCTCCGGGAAAAAATGTGCCTGCCAATAAAGCAGGCACGCATCTGAACAAAATTTACTTAAGCAATAACATCTTGGCTGTCTGAACAAATTCTGCTCCATCCGTACCCTTTGCACTTATGCTGTATAAGTACGTTCCGCTTGGTAAATCACTCGCATCAAATACAACATTCTGGGTTCCAGCCGAGTATTTTCCCTGGGCTGCAATTTTAATCAACTGACCAGCCGAATTATAAACAGAAAGTTTTACTTCCGATTCAACAGGTAAGGTAAAGCTAATATTTGTTGTGGGGTTAAACGGATTCGGGAAGTTCTTTAATAAACTAAATTCCTTTGGAGTTGTATAGTTAACTTCGACTAATTTTGAATACTCGTAAGCGCCACTGAAATCGAGTTGTTTAAGACGATAAACAAGTTTACCTGCCTGAGCAGATTTATCAACGAATGAATAAGATACTTTTTGTGAAGTAGTACCGTTCCCATTTACAAAACCAACAGTATTAAACTCTTTACCGTTATTGCTTCTCTGAATTTCAAAACCACGGTTGTTTGTTTCGGTTGCGGTTTCCCATTTTAGCTGCACACCGTCTTTAACAGTCGTGGCGGCAAAAGAAGTTAGTTCAACCGGTAGAACACCAGAAACAGTAATAGGATTAGTCAGACTAATTGAATAGTAAGTAGGATCAGTAAAATCGAGTGCTGCATCTGTAACAAAATAACCTAAGTTATAATTGCCCTGTGCAGCAGAAGGTGTCATTTTAACATATAGATTAGCCTGGACCGTACTTGCCACAACAGGATGTGATGTTGTTGATTGATATACAACCCATTGCATATTATCGCCGCTTGCATACCTTGTTTCAAGTTCATTCGTCCAGTAATCAACCTGTCCACCCGGTTCGTTATCAGGAACGTTTGCAGGCAAGAATGTACAATAACCGGTATACCCGCCTGTAAACCAAACTGAATCAATCTGCCAGTCATTTGGAATTAATAAACCGGCAATAGCATAATGCGGATTAGCATCTGACTGTCCTTCAACATTTACTGCTACAGTTACAGTAAACTGCTCAAGCCCCTGAATAGTTGTTGGCTGAGTAACAGATACTATCACGAAACATCCGGCAATAATTAATGCTACAATTGCCGAAATAACCAGAACGGAAATTTTTGTAGTTCTCTTTTTCATGCTGCCTTCTCCTTTTATTGATGGAAATTATTTGATTATGAAAATTATTTTTATGTAAGACAAAACTTTCTTCACTGCTTACTTTGTTATTTAATTAATATATCTGAAAACTCTGCCGGCTTTAACATCACCTGGAATTCTCCATTATTTACTTTTAACTGTTGAATGCTGTTGCCAAGCAAATCAATTGTACAGGCTGAAAAATCTTTAAATAATTTACTCCTGATGTTCGCTGTCTGGTTGTTTTTGCTGTCTGCATTTATCAATCTAAGTAACAAACCTTCTTCTGTTTTTTTCAGGTTGAGCATTATTACATTCTTATTATCAATTGTCAAGTATTCTTCTGAGTTCGGGTTGGTACGATACCAGCTTCTTCTGAATTGCAATGGTGTATTAAGCTCATAACCAAGCATACTTGTTTTAGCAGGATCAAATGTTCCTTTGTCCGAAGTAAATGCATAACTAAAATTCAGCTTTCCTTTCTGGTTTTCATGCCTGTTCCAATCGATTGGGAAGTTTGTCATCAGGTTAGAAATTACAACCGGATTTTTAGTCGTACTGTCAGTTCTTATTTTTATTACTCTTGCGTCGGCGGTAGACCAGATAATATTTTCTTTATCATTAAATATTGACGCCGAGTGCCTGAATGAAACACCGTCGTGTTCAATCCCTGGTAAGCGGTCTTTATCAAGTTCAATATAGCCGCCAAGAATTTCTGATTTTATTTTTGCATCCTGTAAACTGAAGCTGAACGGCAATCCATATTCTTCAACAATCTTAGTTGTTTTCATCGCTTCAAGGTTTACTTCCGCATCAACAAAAACCTTGTCTATCCCTTCAAGTAAGGTGAAGTTTACTTTTTCAATTACTGCGTTATCAAAATTTAAACTCATTGTCATTCTAACAGGACTTTCATCAATTATCTCGAAGGTAGTTTTATTCCCTGTTATTGTTGAATGAGGCTGATTCAACTGGAATTTTTCTACTGTCGGTTTTGCAAATTCAAGTTCGTTTTTGTCGTCAAGTAATTCCCTGCCGGATTTCTTATCAATTATGCTTGATACGGAAAGTCGATTTGCATCTAATGTGATTTTGTAAAACTGATTCTCAATTGAGTTATCATTCTTCTTCAGATCATTTGTCAATTCAGTCGATTTGGTTTTTGATCTCATCAGATATTTTTTATAACCGTAGGAAGGAACATCTTTTGCAATAAAATACTGTTTATGATTTTTTCTGAAGCTTGGCACCTGCTTATTTGTAACTGCATCAAAGATATCATACTTAGGTGAAGAATCGAACGGGTAACGGACTTCAATTAAACCATCCCGCTTCCAGGAAAGAGTGTTGAAAACATAGAGACCTTCCGATTCAAAACTTTCCTCGGGTTTTGTAAGTCTGTGCAATGCTTTTAATAAAACAGCTTCAGTTCCTAAGCGTGCATTTTCAACATAGCTTTGCCTGTAGTCCATCGTCAGCTTATTATCTTCGGGTGAACCGTAACCGAGTTCAAGCCCGCTGCCATGGCCGCTGAATTGCAGCAAACTCTTATAAGCTTGGCCAATTTCAAAATTCATTGGTGCTTTTGTACTATCAAGAATGCTGCTTAGTGTAGAAAGTTTTTCTGCAGAAAGCAGTTGATGCTGACTCCACCTTTCGCTTTTATTCCTTTCAAATTCTCCCTGGTACATTATATCCCAGTTTGAAGTAAAGTCGCCTTTTAAAACAGGAAGTTCATTATAAGCTTTTGAGTTTAATAAAGCATTTGTAAATGTATTCACATCACTACTAATGAATTTCGGATACTCGTATTGCTCGTTCCATTTGGTTGCAAGGAAATACTGATCGCTTGCAATAGCGCTGTTATCGCTATAAGATGAATTGATTAAAATAATATCGGGTTTATAATCCTTGGCTTCTATTTTCTTTATTCTTTCCCAAAGCCTTTGTTCAACAGTAAGCAGGTTATTGGATTCAAGACCATATGATCTTCCTTCGTTGTAAGCTTCATTAATATAAGTTACAACCTTGCTTCCATCGGCTGCTTCCCATTTGAAAATCTTAGGCAAAGTTTGCTGCAACTTATAACTACTATAAAATTCATTTATACCTTCGGCAAGGAATTTCACACCGACCTTTGAAAGAACCTGGGGCAAAAACCATGCTTGTCCCGGTACATCATTATAAACCGCACCTGTAAATGATATTCCGTATTTTTTCCTGTAATCTTTTGCAATATCAAGTGAGCTAAGCATTTCTTCTTCAGAAATCCAACCTGTAAAAGGATTTGTGTAGATTGGAGATAAAGCTATTCTTCCTTCTTTAATAAGATTAATAAGCTCTAAAAATTTTTCTTTTGTCCTAAGTTTTTCATAAGCAGCAAGCTGCCATGTCGT
Source organism: uncultured Melioribacter sp. (assembly GCA_964537965.1). Taxonomy (GTDB): domain Bacteria; phylum Bacteroidota; class Ignavibacteria; order Ignavibacteriales; family SURF-24; genus SURF-24. The sequence continues at coordinate 20,530 of CAZIDB010000021.1, forward strand.
TTCAATTGTCCAGTGAAAATCCGGATGCTCTTTGCACATTTTCAAGACATCATCAAGCGTGTTGCAATGAAGTTCTTCACACACAGGCTGGGGATGAGTATAGCCAACATCTGTATGGTTGAGAAGCATTAAGTGAATGCTGTACTTTTTCTGTTGCTCTAACTGAATTTCTTTTTGGATAACATCATTATTCACGACAAGTTCAGTCTTAGCTAAAGAACTCTCTGTAATTTCCGGAATGTAGAATGAATGACGGGTTAGTCCGAACAGAAGAGTGTCAATCCTGAACTGATAATCTTTTTTATCATTCCTGATTTTGAAAACGGCCGAAACCGGTTCAACCGATTTTGAATTAATTGTAACATCAATTCTTTGTTTCAGTTGATTATCCATCTTCTTATAAAAGAATGTTGAAGCTGCATTGTAATCAGTTTTATTCTTTTCAGATTTGATAAGATACTTTACATCTTTCACCGGTGAACCATTCTTATCAAGCAGGCGTGCAAAAAATCCCCATTCCCATTTAATAACTCCGAAGTAAGCAATGCCGTTATTCTTATGCGTATTGAAGACCTTTACGATTAAATCATTACTTCCTTTCTTAAGCTTGATCCTTATCGTATCCTGGTTGACTAACGCATTACGAAGGTTATCATTAGAAAATACTCTTTCCCTGTTCAGAAAAACTTTTACCTGTGAATTACTTCCTAAAGTAAGAAGAACTTCTTTTTCAGTTTCACTTACAATTGTTGTAAAAGCGTAGCCTGCTCTTGTAAACCAGATTTTAATAGGGATATTAGTATTAACATCCCACTGAATTGTTTTGTTAAAATCAACAAAGCCTTGCCCGTTGATTGACTGTACAAACCATTGCAGGTTTTCTTTATCCGGCTGATTTGAGACAGCATAACTTCCTTCAACAGGAGAGATATCCGGTTCACCAATTGCGGTCGTATCTTTTGAATTACCAAATCCAACAAGCGGAAACTCAAACGGACCAGTAACTAACCAGGCTGGAATAAAACCTTGTTCATTTGGATTCAATGTTATTTCTTTATTTTTATCCTGAGCAAAGCCGACAAAGCTTAGAACAGTGAAAAGAAATAATATTTTGTGTAATTGTTTTTTTATCAAGTTCAACCCACCTTACTTTATTAAAATCATTTTTTTAGTCTGATTAAATTTTCCTGCTTCCATCTTATAGAAATAAATTCCTGATGACAGGTGAGCAGAGGAAAAATCAATTTCATGATTACCCGGTTTGAAATTCTTGTTAATAATTTCAGTAATCATTTCGCCCAAAGCATTATATAGTTTTATAGATACAACTGATTCTTCCGGAATACTGAATGATATTTTTGTAGAAGGATTAAAAGGATTCGGGTAATTCTGGTTAAGACAGTAATTACCCGGAACTGTTTCTTTTTCTTCTTTTACAGATGTCGTTGTATCATTGGTAGTTAAGTAAATGAATCTTGGCCTGTAAATATCTGCGTTCGCAAAGTGATCTGTAAAACTATACGAGTTTACATTGTAACTTATAAGGAGCTTTTTAGTGTCAGACAAATTCGGATGTGCTTTTGCGTTGTAAACGAAAACATCAGGGTCAAGCAATACTTCAGGACAGTTATAAATAATTTGTGTAACTCCAAATGGACCAAGTGCACTTTCACCTTCCTGCAATGCTACACTGTTTCCTGTTTGAAATACAAGAAGATACTTCCCGTTATTTAATGGCGTAACGCTAAACTCCTGTGAAATGCCTTTTGTTAAAGAAGCACAATCTTTAATTTCGCTTCCCCAGTTTGTGCCGTTCCAGTACTGCCACTTCCCAAAGTCTTCAATATTTTCCGGAAGAACCCGCGCAGCAACAAGTTGTTTATCAGAAGAACCACTCTTCGGACCATACACATAAATAAATCCATCAGCGCCGGGATTGCCGGAAACATTTATCATCGGCATAATTGCCTGACCTAAAACTATATCCCAATTTGCAGTTGTATCTTTGTAGTATAATGGAGTATCAAACTGTTGTACATTTTTTATAAAGTCTTCATCATCAAGATTAAATTTTAACAATGCAACACCGTTTACCTCAAATCCAAGTCCGCCTGATGTACTATTTAAGCGAAGTGCGAAAACATAAATTGTATCATTCAATGAAATACCATCCATTAACCAATACCAGTCACCCGGATTTGCATTTGGTGTTTCAGGAACAAAAACCGAAGCCGGAGTATTGTTAGCATTTTTCCTCCAGAAAAATTCAATTGAATCCGGTTTGTTGCTTTGCAGTAATGCTAAAGTGTTATTAACCATCTTAGTGTTAAGCCTTTTCCCGGTGCTATCAACATCACCTATGAAAGTATCGCTAAAGACAATAAACTGTTTGCCTGCAGGATTATCCGAAGGAGCATCATATTCATTTAAAGGGATTGAATAAATTCCATCTGAGCCGGTCCAACCATGATTTGTATCTAACAGGTTTGTCCACTCATCTGCCTTTGAAGTTTCATAACGCGACTTGCATAAATTTGAATCAGGTACACCAATTGGGTGCGGATAAGAAAGCGGTACCCATGAACTGTTGCCTGAATTTATCATGCCCGAAGTTGCCTTCGTTGTTAGATAACCAAGATTAAAACATCCCTGCGTCTGACCAACTTTCAATTTAAGCTGTACCTGGAATGAAGTTACATCGTTATAAGTATAACCTTTATCCGAAATCAGTACTATCCATTTCATATCAGGGCCATACTGATTAACAGGATAATAAAGATCAACCGAATCTTTCCATTCCGGTGAAACAAACAAATCACCAATTCCAATTGGTGATAAATAATTTGCCGAAACGAATTCCCAATCCGAAGGAACAAGTATGCCTAATATACCTTTATGTGCATTCGGTTCAGGAACAATATTATCGGTTATAACTAAACTGACATCTATTATTTCTCCGGGCTGTGCCGAAGAAGGCTGCTGAACAGATTCGAACAGGCAGCCACTAAATAACGGTAACATAAACATTATAGTTGCAAAGAGAATATATTTTATTTTGTTTATTACCATACAATTAAAGACCTATCATAACTGAAAACCTGTGAATATCATTGAATACTTTTTCCGAAAGTATAAAAGCATAATCCAACCTTGTAGAAACGCCACCGAATAAAGGTGGAGTTAACCCAACTCCCATACTCCACTTACCCTCATCAACATTAATTCTGTGTCCGCCTCTTAAAGAAATATAATCCAGAATTTGCAGTTCTAAACCAAGATTAACTTTTTCATTGTTGTCTGTGGGATGAACCAGTTCAGCAGCAGCAGTTAAAACCAAATCATCATTAAACTTTATTTTATCCGAAGCGCTTATTCTGAATAAAAGCGGAGTCCTGTAATCCTGGTTCAGCAAACGCATATCTGGTCCGAAGTGCTGAAGTGAAAAACCAAGTGTTAAATCTCTGAATCCGGTTGAATAGATCGCACCGACATCAAACAAAACATTGCCGATATTGTAGTCATCAAGTTTCTCGTATACATATTTTACCTGCAACCCGATTGATAACCTGTCAGTAAATCTTCGTGCGGCAGCAAGACCAAAGACATAATCTCCAGCGCTTACCATTCTGCCTGTTCCATCAGGCATTAATGCTGTCGTTTCTTCGAACTCCTTTATTTGTAATGATGCGGCACTTACTGCAAACACGAATGATGCATATGGAAAAGCGAAAACTGCCGAACTGTGCTTGCTGTTTGCAAGCCAGCTATTGTATGAAAAAGCCAACTGGTATTTTTCCACGTAAGCAATTCCTGATGCATTCCAGAAAACCGAGTTTGCATCATTAACGAGACTTGTTACTGCTTCTCCCATCGCAGTTTCCTTTGCACCTACACCAATCTTAAGAAATTGTAAACCGGCGGTGCCCGATTTTGAAAAATCAAATCCGTAATCAAGTTGTGCAAGATTTTCCTTAAGTGGAACAAGTATGAGCACTACAGCAAAAATTATTTTTATTCTTTTCATCTGAAAACCTTCTACTTGATTATTATAAGTGTACCTTGCGCATTTCCAACGGAAGACTCGACAGTATAAAAATAAATTCCGGGTGCTGTTCTTTGTCTTGCATCAGTTAATTGATCCCAGACTTCTTCACCCGAATTTTCATTGTTGTGTTCAAGTTTACGAACCAGCTCACCGCTTGTTGTGTAAATTCTTATTGTACAAACTGCGGGCAGGTTGGAGAAAATAATATAATTTTCAGTTCCTGAAGTTGGAAAGCCTGATACTTCTTTGAACGGATTAGGAAATACTCTAACATTAAGTGTATTATCAGCAGCGCTTCTTGTAGCTGTAATAGCCGTTTCATTTCTGTTTGTAATCCAGCTTTCATGCCCGGAGCTATCAAGTGATGTAACTCCGTAAAAATATCCTGCGCCAAGACTTATTGTCTGGTCCTCATAAACCCATTTGTTATTTTCCGAATCAAAATACCTTGTCCTGTCGGTATTCTTTTTGGGATCAATTTTTCGGATCATTGTAAACGGACCGATGAATGATCTGTCACTGCGATAGATTCTGTATTCTTTAAAGTTAGATTTACCTGAAACCGGATTTACCCAATTAGTTTCAATCGGTGCCCAGGCAAGAGCTATAGTTTTGTTTGATGGTAAAGCATAAATTTCAATTGCTGGAGACGGCGGAGGTACGTAAGAAACTTTGTAATTATTCTTGTAAAGATTTATAGCCCTGTCCATGGTATTTTTTAGTGAATCCAATCCCTTAGGCAATATTGCCTGCGAGCTTGTACCAAGCAGTGCTTTGTCTAACGGTATTCCATTTACCGCTTCGGCAGTCACAATTTTTATTGATGAACCGGCAGGAATATTGTAAGGACCTGCACTCATAAGCATAAACGGGGTTAAATGGTCACCCGAATTTGCCTGAAGAGATTTATTTGTTCCGTTTAATATCTCATACAAACTTTGTTTTGATGAACTTTGAATTGTAAAATATTTTTCGTTATTCAGTAACTGAGCCCAAAGAATGTTTGCCGGCTGAGGACGGTTATCCGAAGCAGCATCGGTATAAAGTAATGAGAATCCCGCATAACCGGTAGTTCGCAGTTCACCTGCGGTTGCATAATAATTTCCAACATCTGTAGGAAGACTGAAGTTCGGAGTATCGTCCCAGGAATAAATCATATTTCTTGTTGAATCATAAGCTACCAAATCGTCTGTCCTGTTAAAATCATCTCCCCAACCGTTATGAACTACAAAATCCTGGTAGCTTGGTCTTATAAGATTTGCAAAACCGATATAGACATCATTAACTGCAGTTGAGTTTTGATTTGTGATTGTATATTCACACAAAATAAAGTTGTTTAGCAACGGGAAACTCCATTGCCTGCTTACTCTTTGTACAGAAATGTTCTCTGTAGTTTTCCATTTTGCTATGATAGTTTGTTCAGCATCCTGCGGATTATAATTTGAAGATTCAAGAAAATTATCTGTCTTTGTAATTGTTTCAAATGTACCGGCATCAACATAGCTAAACGGTCCGTTCTCAGTGAAGAAGAGAGTACCGTCAGATTTTTTTCCGCCAATCCACATTCCCATACCAACCGTATAAGATCTCTGATCATCCTTATTCATTTTGTTTGGTCCGCCCGGCCAATCCATACTTGGATAATATTCGAACCTGTTCGTGGGACTCGGAGCACCGATTGTACCATTATCTTTCATTGTTTCCCACAGGTTTCCCCTATCGTGAATTTTAAAATCAGCATTCCTTGATTGTGCAAATGCAGATGAAAAAAATATGAGGCTGATTATAAAAAATTTCATTTTACTCATTTTAAATTCCATATCCATTATTTAGAAGGAGTATTTAACGCCAAAGTAAAAGCGCCGTTTATCGTAATAGTTCTGCCAGCTTATATCATAACCGGCAGCATCAACCGTGGATACTTTACCTGTTTCAACATAATCTTTGGTAGCATTCGCATCAAACACAATATCACCATAGGAACGAAGATTTTTAGTATTGAACAGATTAGTAATCTGCAGATAAACAGTAAGTTCATGTGAGCCAAACAAACGAATTAGTTTATCAACTTTAAGATCGACATTGTGGCTTGCAGGATAACGATAATTATCATAGGTATCCGGAGCATCTGTTGTAAGCAGATAAGTAAAAGTCTGCCCGCTTACAAATCTGTAAAGTATACTAAGGCTTGTACCATTCAACAGAGTATTGAGTATTGAACTTTCCTGGGATTCCGGGTAGCTCAAAAATAAATTTGCACGGAGAATATGCGGACGACTGAAACTTCTTTCCGTCGGAATTCTCTTATTTACTTCGGTATCCCATTGATAAGTAGGATTACCGTTTGCATCATAAATTATAACTTTAGGGCTGGCTCTTCCGGATGTAGATCTTGAAAAGCTGTAATTAACATCCATGTTTATATATCTGTTAAAAAGTGTTCTAATAGAAATTTCAAAACCTCTTGAGTCACCATAGTCGCCTGAAAAGTAAGCAGCATAAGATTGGTTGGCATTTATTTGTTTAGTGAAAGGATCATAACCTCTTACTAACCTGTCAAACAAACCAACGCGTTCATCAGTCTGATCAAAAACGTCTTTATAAAATGCTGTTATATCTAATACAACAATATCACCAAAGTTATGTTTTATTCCTGCTTCGAACATTATTGTCTTTTGCGGTTTAAGCGGTTCATTAGTTACTGCAACAACTCTTTCAGGATCACCATCCGTTGATGCAATATGATTCGGCGCTCTGCCTTGCTGTGCGGCAAGGATTCTTTCCGCTACAATTTTTTCAACAAGATTTACCGGCCTGAAATAAAGGAACTCAAACATCTGGTCAAGTGGCGGCATCTGGTAATAATGTCCATAATTAAAATGAAGCAGCGAGTTTTCAGTTATAGGGAATGAAACACCAAACCTCGGACTTAGCATTGCATAGGATTTCGCAGCCACTCTCTTTTTCGCAAGTACATTTTCAAATGAATATTTAACGTGACCAAGTGAATCAACCTGGTCAAGCTCCGGATCTTTAGCAACATCATATAACGGGTCAACAGCAAGATTATACAAATTGGATTTATCGAACCACATCCTGTTCGGATCAAAATAATCGAAGCGTAACCCTATATTCAGAATCATACTTTCAAATTCCATTTTATTCTGAGCATACAATGCAAACTGCAGGGGATGATAAGTTTCGTTTAATCCCCTGTTAATCCAGTCAGTTTCATTATCTGTAAATGAAGGAATTCTCCAGCTTTCTTTTTCACTGTAAGTGTTATACCTTAATTCAAATCCTGTCTTTAAAAGATTATTGTTATTCCACTGCCAGTTTAAATTTCCAACTAATGAAATATCACCGGAGACAACATTATTTTTAAGTATCGGTGAAAACTGGTCGAACGGCTCATCTTCATAACCATCGTATCTCATAAAACCAAATGTGGTTGGATTAAGACTTTTTCCTGTCCTGGTATAGTCACTTGGTCTTTCTTTGAATTCAATATTGTAAGTGCTAAGTCGTAACTCATAAAACAAATCATTATTAATTATCTGTGTAAATAATCCAGCAAGGTTCCAGCTATAAGTATCAAGTAAAGAACCCCAACCCCTGTAATATTTTGCCTGGTTTGTAAAGTCTCCGTTTTCCTGAAGAGTAGAATGAGCATCGTGATTGTACATACCTGTAATTCTAAATCTTATATTTTTTCCGCGGGTAGAAAAATTATAAAATAAATTCTCGGTATTTCTAGTAGCACGCGGATGAGGCAAAGTATATGCCTGGCTTTTAATCTGGGTAGAAATAAAAAACTTGATTGGCATTTCACTTAAAGTGATAAGAGGACCGCCTATTGTGGCATAAAGTGTATGATCAGGAATTCTTCTGTAATCATAAATCTGATTTCGTCTGTAGGTAGTCCACCAATTAGGATCCAGTGTTCCATCAGGAAGAGTGTTATCGATAAACTCTTTCTGAGTTGCAGGATCGTATAAATAATTTCCAAAATGATGCTGACCCGGGAGACCATAAATGTAATCAACCGAAGCTGAAATTCTGTCACTGCCATCTTTGGTTATAACACTAACGATACCTGATTGTGCTTCACCATATTCTGCGGTAAATCCGCCGGTCATTATCTGCACTTCCTGGATTGAATTCATATTTAAGTTTGTAAATGAACCACCCCAATCTGCTCGTCCATTCACAAGTGATGCTGCCCTAACTCCATCATAGTACCATTTAATTTCATCCTGGCTTCCACCTCTTATTGAATATCTTTGTTCACCTCTTCCTGCAGAGCCCAATCCACCAACAACTGGAATCGGATCAAAGAAAACACCAGCCTGAACAAATAAACCTTCCTTAGCATCAACAACAGGAAGCCTTGCAATTTGTTCAAGACCAAGAAACTGAACACTTGCTGTAACGTCTTTTTGAATAACAGGTCTTTGTGCTATAATAACTACTTCACTTCCAACATCAACAGTTGTTTCCTCAAGCTCGGCATTAATTTTTGTTGTTAGTTCTGCGCTAACCTGAACATTACGTACAATATAATCTCTGTAACCAACCATAGTAAATTTAACAGTATAATTTCCAGGAGGGACCTGTAGAATAAAGTAATTCCCGTTTATATCAGTAGCAGCGCCGTAAGTAGTATTCTCAATAATAACATTCACACCGGGTAGTTTATCGCCACTTTTTTTATCTGTTACATTACCCTGAATTTTTCCTGTAACTCCCGCAAATACATCAGAAAATATTATGAGTATCATAAGAAACAGCATAAATATAAAACGCATTTTTACTGACTGTGATCTTTTTGTAAAGCTGTAAATATTTTTAAAACTCATTTTAATACCTAAGTAGATAATTAGTTATCAATCTTTTATTCCGCTCATAATAAAACCCTGGATAAAGTATTTCTGGAACACAAAGAAAATTATCAGCATCGGAAGCATCATCAGCATTGAAGCAGCCATCAACAAAGACCATTCAGTAACATATTGTCCAACAAACATTCCAAGTCCAAGGGCTATTGTTCCCTTTGCCTGATCTGACAAATAGATCAGCGGTCCAAGAAAATCATTCCAGGAAAACATAAAAGTTAAAATTGCCACAGTAGCAAGTGCAGGTTTCGCATTGGGCAAAACAATATTCCAGTAGATTCTGAACTCTGAACAACCATCAATTCGTGCAGAGTCAAGCAAATCCCTTGGAATAGAAAGGAAGAATTGCCGCAGCAGAAAAATATTAAATGCACCTCCGCCAAGAAATGCCGGCAAAGTTAATGGTTTGAAAGTATTCAACCATCCAATCTCCTTAAAGAAGACAAAGACCGGAATCATAATTACCTGTGCAGGCAGCATCATAGTAGCAAGAACAATAATGAAAAGAATATTTTTCCCGGGCCAGTTAAGACACGCAAAGGAGTAGGCAACTATCGAGCTCGATAATACAGTTCCGATAATAACGATCACTGAAATAAAAACTGAATTCTTCACATACAATAAGAAAGGAATCCTTTCAAAAACTTTTGCATAATTTTCCCAATGAAATGTTTCCGGTATCCATTGAGGAGGAATAACAAATATCTGCGCATCACCTTTTAATGAAGTTGAAAGAATCCATAAGAACGGAATAATAAAAAACAGGGCAAATGCTGAAAGCAAAAGATAGACAAAGGTACTCTTGAAAAACTTTTTGTATTTCTTATTTATCATTTTGTACCTTCAGCGTAGTGAACCCATTTTTTGCTTAACCTAAATTGAATCAAAGTTATTATAAGACTTATAACCAGCAACAGCCATGCGAGTGCAGACGCATAGCCCATCTCAAAATCATTGAAAGCTTTGTTATATAAATAAAGATTATAGAACATCGTTGAATTCAGCGGACCACCCTGAGTCATAATATAAGCTTCAACAAAAACCTGGAGTGAAAAAATAATTTCCAACACAGACCATAAAAAGATGACCGGTGAAAGCATTGGCACAGTTACATTTTTAAATTTAGCCCACCAGCCGCCGCCATCAATCTCCGCCGCTTCATAAAGATGTTTTGGAATGCCCTGAAGCGCCGCAAGGAATACAAGCATTCTACCACCGCCGATTGACCAGACGCTCATAAGAATCATTGAAGGTTTAGACCAGTTTGGGTCAAGCAGCCAGAGTGGTCCAGGGATTCCTAAATATGCAAGGAATGAATTTATCAATCCGAACTGTGGATTAAACATCCATAACCAAACTACAGATAACACAACACCTGTTACAATTGATGGAATAAAATAAATAGTCCGGAAAAACTTTACTCCTCTTACTGCATTATTAACAAGCACAGCAAGCATCAGCGAACCGATTATACAAAGAGGAACTCTTAGCACTGTATAAATTAAAGTATTTGAAATGGAAGTCCAGAAGTAAGGATCTTCAAAAATAAGTTTCTCATAATTACCCAAACCGATGAACTGCGGAATTCGTAAAACATCATACCGGCATAGACTGTAATAGATTGACATAACCATCGGATAGAGACCAAAGATAATAAATCCAACAAACCATGGCATCATGAAGAGTATACCAAAGATTACCTGCTGCCTGTTGAATTTATTTATTCTTATTGTGCTCATATCCTTTTCAATTAAATGAAACTTTGCTTCTTACGTAATTATCATATTCGATTGTTTCGTTCAGATGCATTTGTATTGTTCGTTCTGCCTCTTTCAGAGAAGCTT
>CAZIDB010000022.1:0-14990 GCA_964537965.1 uncultured Melioribacter sp.
TTTCGGGATCAGAATCATAAACACCATCTACTCTTGTGCCTTTCAGAATTGCCTGAGCTTCAATTTCAACTGCACGCAGAGCTGCAGCAGTATCGGTACTAAAATACGGATGACCTGTACCGGCGCCAAATATTACAACTCTTCCTTTTTCAAGGTGTCTTATAGCACGCCGTCTTATATAAGGTTCAGCAATTTCTTCCATATGAATTGCAACCATCAACCTTGTATATATTCCGCTGTTCTCTAATGCATTCTGCAGCGCAAGCGAGTTTATAACAGTGGCAAGCATTCCCATCTGGTCACCTGTAACACGGTCAATCCCCTGGTCGCCTGCGTTTAATCCTCTATAAATATTGCCGCCGCCGATAACAATACCAACCTGAACTCCGGCATCGTGAATTTTCTTAATTTCGGTAGCAAAAAAAGTAAGGACATCAGGATCGATACCGTGACCTTTTTTGCCCATTAAGGATTCACCGCTAAGCTTTAGGAGTATGCGTTTGTACTTAATTTTTGTCATTTTTTTACTTTCAAATTAATAAAAAAAAAGGTCTTATTAAAAGACCTTTTTCAATTTATTTTTTTTCATCACTAAGATGGAATCTGTGGAAAAGAACAAGTTTGGATTCTACAGAATACTTCTTGTTATATTCCTTAAAAAGATCGCCGATTGTTTTGGCGTTGTCTTTAACAAAGGCCTGTTCAAACAAGCAGTTTTCCTGATAGTATTTATTTAACTTACCAAGGGCAATTTTCTCTAAAATCTGTTCTGGTTTTCCTTCTTTTCTTGCAAGCTCTTTATAAATATCAAGTTCCTTTTCAATAAGAGTTTTATCAACCTCTTCACGGTAAACACAAATCGGTTTCATTGCGGCAACCTGCATTGCAACATCTTTTCCAATAGTAAAGATCTCATCAACGTTGCCTGCACCAACATTATCAATTTTAATAAGAACACCTAATTTTGAACCGTGATGAACGTAATCAACTAAAATACCTGTTTCAGATTTTTCAATAATAAATCTTGAAACCGTAATTTTTTCGCCGATCTTTCCTAATAAACTATCAAGTTCGTTAGAAAGAACTTTTCCATCCTGGGTTAAAGCAAGAAGTTCTTCAACTGTCTTTGGAGCCTGTGCAACAATAGCGTCTAAAACTAATTTGGAGAAGCAAATAAAATCATCACTCTTTGCAACGAAATCAGTTTCGCAGTTAACTTCAACCATATAGGCAGTTTTCTTATCATCTGATATCTGTGTAAGAATAAGACCTTCGTTAGTTGTTCTTTCTGCTCTTTTAGCAGCAACTGTAGCACCTTTCTTTCTTAAAATATCAATTGCTTTATCAAAGTCACCATCGGATTCTGTAAGAGCTTTCTTACAGTCCATCATACCGGCGCCGGTTTTCTCTCTTAATAATTTTACTTGATCTGCACTAATCGCCATTTTAAATTCCTACTTTTATTCTGATTTATCTTTCTGTTCACTTTCGGTTTGTTTGTGTTCAACCGGTTTATTTTCAATTTCTCTCTGTTGTCCTCTTTCTCTTCTGTGAGGTTTGCTTTCTTTTACTTCCTTAGGCTGCAACTTTTCTTCTTCTTCTTTTTCTTTTCTTATTCTTTCTTTTTCAGCAGCTTCCTGTGCTCTTAATTCTTTTGCTCTTGCTAAACCATCCATAACCGCATCCGACATAACTTTTGATATGATTTCGATTGTTTTAACTGCGTCATCATTTGCAGGAATTAAGTAATCGACAATATCAGGATCACAGTTTGTATCAACTATAGCAAAAACAGGGACGTTCAATCTTTTAGCTTCTGCAACGGCAATTGCTTCTTTTTTAATATCAACGATGAACAACGCACCGGGCAATTTATTCATTGTTTCAACACCGTCAAGAACTTTTCTTAGTTTATCTTTCTCTCTTGTAAGGAAAAGTCTTTCTTTCTTTGTTATCTTCTCGAAAGTACCATCGCTCTCCATTTTTTCAATATTGGTTAAGCGTTTAATACTTTTTCTGATAGTGGAGAAGTTAGTAAGCATTCCACCCAGCCATCTTTCACTAACCCAGTTCTGCTCACATTTTTTTGCTTCAGTTGCAATAATGTCTTTAGCTTGTTTTTTAGTACCAACAAACATCACTTTTTTGCCTTCAGCAACAACGTCACTTAATTTTTGAGCAGCATCGGCTAAAAGTGTTTTTGTTTTTTTCAAATCAATTATATGAATCCCGTTCTTTTCCATAAAGATATATGGTTTCATTTTGGGATTCCAGCGGCGTGTCAAATGCCCAAAGTGGGCACCGGCTTCAATTAAGTCGGTTACATCGATTTTTTTCATGTTTTCCTTCCTGTTTTTCCTGCCCATTTACGGGCAGGCTTCTACCTTTTTCAACTTTACCTAAATCCGCATTAAGCGAGACACAGTCGGTAAATCCAAAAGTATGAATGATTAAATAATTTATTAAGATTATCTCTTAGAGAATTGAAATCTCTTTCTTGCTTTCGGTCTTCCGTATTTTTTACGTTCAACCATTCTTGGATCTCTTGTTAAGTATCCTTCAACTTTCAGTGCAGATCTGAATTCCGGATTTACACCTTCAAGCGCTCTTGCAACACCAAGCCTTATTGCCTGTGACTGACCTGTTGTACCACCACCATTTACATTAACAATAACATCAAACTTACCTAACATATCTGTTGATTTTAACGGAGAAACTATATCATCTCTATGAATCTGAAGCGGGAATGCATTTTCAAATTCTCTATCGTTAACGGTAATTTTACCGTTTCCATTTCTAAGTATTACTCTTGCAACAGATCTTTTTCTTCTACCGACATAAATTTTATCTATCATCAATTACTCCATTATAAACTAATTGGTTCTGGTTTCTGAGCCTGATGCGGATGAGTTTCACCGGCATATACTTTTAATTTTTTAATCAGGTGCTTTCCTAATCTTGTTTTCGGAAGCATTCCTTTAACAGCATTTTCAATAACTACGGTAGGATTTTTTTCAATCAACTCAGAAAAACTTCTAATTTTAGCGCCACCAGGGTAGCCTGAATAGTGGAAATAAGTTTTCTGAGATTCGCGTTTTCCCGTTAATCTTATCTTTTCAGCATTAAGCACAATAACAAAATCACCTGTATCCGTGTTAGGAGTAAAAATCGGTTTTTGTTTACCGCGGATAATGCTTGCGACTTTAGCTGCCAATCTACCTAAAACTTGGTCCTTTGCATCTACTATATACCAATTTTTAGCAGCATCTTCTGTCCGTATAAATCTGGTCATTTTTTCCTGTTTCACAAAAAAATCCTCCAAGAATATATAATTCTTCAAAAAAAAGTTTTTAAACTTAATGCCGAAAGGTCAGAAAGTCAAGAATTTTAATTAGTTAATAAAGTTTTTGGTTTTTTTATGTTACTAAAACCAGGAGTCTGATCCGAAATGAAATGAATTAACCATCGCAAAAAACACCGGTTTGAAGTTGTCAAAATTTCGTTTTCCTTTCATAATAAGCTTAAATGTAAAATCATATTCGGTTTCAGTCCTAATATATAAAACCTGAGAAATCTGATCTTCTAATTCTTCCGGCTCATTATAGAACCCTGTAAAATTTTTGAATTTGTAAGAATACTTAAACTTTTGCGGATTAAAATAATATTTGTCAGTTACCTCCAGGTGAATATACGGGGGCGGATCAAAAGTACCTTCGGTAGCCCAAAATGTAACCCCATCCAATTTCTTTTTATTTTGTTGATCAAGATATACCCATCCAACCGGATAACGGATTTTTACATTCAGGGTTTTTTCAGTGTAAACCTGGTTTAACGTTGATGTGTCGGAACCGGCAGCATCTAACAGAAAAGAGTTTCCACTGTCTTTGCTTTCATCTTCTACAGTTTGCTGCTCATCCGGCAATGGATTCTCTTCATTATTTTTACTTTCATATTCCTTTTCCAGTTTCGAAATGTCAGGTGATGAAATTCCCTGGACAGTGGACAAAACCACATAGCCGGACTGTTCAAAATTCTCCTTGAATAAATTAGATAATACAAAAGCGATTAAAACAAAACTGAGATGAATCAGGATTGATAATAACATACTTAAGTACAAATTACTGTTTTCTTCTTTATTCAAAATTATAATTCATTTTTATCACTGTGAAAAATTATAACTTTGCTCCCCGATTATCAATAGAAAATACTTTCTATTCTTTTAGGCTTGATACAATTTTCTTATTTTTTGGCTTCAAATTTCAAATTGAGGTAATTATGAATTTCCTTATAACCGGCGGTTCCGGATTTTTAGGAATTAATCTTGTTCGTTACTTGGTAAACAAAGGACATGATGTTTCATCGCTTGATATTGCCGAATTTGATTATCCTGATATGAAGGATAAAATTAAAATTTACAAAGGTGATATCAGAGACAAGAAGTTTGTTTCTGAAATTATGCCGGGGACAGATATTGTTATTCATACTGCGGCTGCATTACCACTTTACCCGGAGAAGGAAATATTTTCAACCGACATTGATGGAACAGGAATTTTACTTAGCGAAGCGTACAAAAATAACATTACAAGATTTGTACATATTTCGTCAACCGCTGTTTACGGTATTCCTGATCATCATCCGCTTTATGAGGATGATAAACTTGATGGCGTTGGTCCTTACGGCAAAGCAAAAATACTTGCGGAAGATGTCTGTCTTGAATATCGTAAAAAAGGAATGTGCGTGCCGGTTATAAGACCGAAATCATTTATTGGACCTGAAAGACTTGGAGTGTTTGCATTATTTTATGATTGGGCAAAAGACGGTCATGGTTTTCCAATGATTGGTAAAGGCAATAATCGTTACCAGCTTTTAGATGTTGAAGACCTTTGCGACGCCACTTATTTGTGCTGTACTTTAGATGAAAAAATTGTGAATGATACTTTTAACATCGGGGCAAAAGATTTTACAACAATGAAAGAAGATTACCAGGCTGTACTTGATGAAGCAGGATTCGGAAAGAAAATTGTAGGTCTGCCGGAAAAGCCAATTATATTAACTTTAAAATTTCTCGAAGCATTAAAACTTTCACCGCTTTATAAATGGGTGTATGAGACTGCTTCAAAGGATTCTTTTGTTTCAATTGAAAAAGCGGAAAAGATACTTGGCTTCAAACCAAAATATTCAAATAAGGATGCGTTAGTTAGAAATTACAAATGGTACCTTGAAAATCTTGACCAATTTAAAAATCAAACCGGGATTTCTCATAGGGTTCCGTGGAAGCAGGGTATTTTAAAACTTGCAAAGATTTTCTTTTAATTAATACTGCAGTAAATAATTTGATTTATATTTTATCTTGGTTGCGTATATTTGTAACAGAAAAATAAAACAGGAGAAAATAAAAAAATGCCACAGAAAAAAGATTTTCTGAAAGACATTGTTAAACACATAGATATTAAACAACACAATGTTGTTCAGCTCGTAGATTCTATGGAAAAGATGGCTTTCTCTGCGCGGGATTTAAATAGAGCCGCACAGATTTACGAAAGAATGCTTTCTGATAAAGATTGCACAGTTATATTAACTTTAGCCGGAAGTCTATTTAGTGCAGGATTAAAAAAAGTTGTTTATGATCTTATTTCTAATAATATGATTGATGCTGTTGTTTCAACAGGCGCTATAATGGTTGACCAGGATTTCTTCGAGGCACTTGGTTTTAAGCATTACCTCGGTACACCTTTTAGTGATGATAATGTTTTAAGAGAACTTCACATTGACAGAATTTATGATACTTATATTGATGAAGATGAATTAAGAGTTTGCGATGAAACAACCGCTAAAATATTTGATTCACTTGAACCTCGTCCGTATTCTTCGCGTGAATTATTATGGGAATTCGGAAAGTATCTTGAAATGAACGGTGGTCCGAAAGCAGATGACAGCGTTGTTTATGCCGCATATAAAAATAATGTTCCGATTTTTGTACCTGCATTTTCTGATTGCTCGGCCGGATTTGGAATTATAATGCACCAGGTTGCTCATCCTGATAAACACGTATCTATCGATTCAGGGAAAGATTTTCTGGAATTAACCCAGATAAAATTGAACAGTAAAGAAACGGGAATCTTTATGGTCGGCGGCGGTGTGCCTAAGAATTTTACACAGGATATTGTTGTTGCTGCAGATATTCTTCAGGAAGATGCACCGATGCATAAGTATGCTGTTCAGATTACTGTTGCTGATGTTAGAGACGGAGCTTTATCAAGCTCAACATTAAAAGAAGCCAGTTCCTGGGGTAAAGTAGAAACTACTTTTGAACAAATGGTCTACTCTGAAGCTACTATTGCAATGCCTTTAATTACGGGCTATGCATATCATAAAGGTGTTTGGAAAAACAGGGAAGCAAGAGAATGCCAGAAATTATTTCTAAAACAATCTGCACAAGTATAGTATAAAATCTTTGCAAACTAGCGTCTTTGTGGTAAGACTGACCGCAAAGGCGCTAAGGCGTTATAAATCACTTCTCCTTAATTGCCCAGATAATATCACTTAGTGTAATTCTTTCCTTAATAAAATTCATATGCTCAAGGTTATCCGCTTCAAACTTATCAAGGTAATCTGAAATTTTTTCTTTCAACCAGCTTATTTCAGCTTTCAGTTTCCAATGATCGCCGGAATTCCTGTCAGCTACAACAATGAACAACCGGTTGCCAAAGTGCTTTCTACCCTGCTGACTTTGATTTTCATAAAGCCATTTTATTAATTCGGTTTTATTCTTAATTGCATAGTTAATATTATGTGCGAAGCCCTGTGGAAACACGCTTGTCTTATGGTCAAAAACAATATCGCTAATAGAAAAATCAACCAGTTTATCTCTTCGATCAATATTAGCTCTTACCTTTGGATTCGAACAGAAAATATTTTCAACTGCCTGGGCAGAAAGAAAATTATACCAACGGTTCAACGCATAATTAAAGAACAGATTTTTATCCTCAGAAATCAACTCTTGTTCTCTTTCAATTTTATAAAGCAGAGAATCGAGCTCATCATATTTATAAATAAAATCGGTCAGCTGATCAAAGTGGTCATTCTGCTTAATCCTCCAATTATAATCATACTTTAATCTTTTCTTAAGTTCGCTTTCAATTTTTTCAAGATTCATTTTTCAAACGTATAATTAATTCAATTCATTTATAAATATTATAAATGAGGTAAAGGTACCATCCTGCCGCCCACATAAACTGGGGCTTATCAACTTTACCTCTGAACTTTAAATCAGGATTACTGTTTCTATACTCATACATCGCGGGCTGGCCATTCGGGCTGTTAATTATTCCATCGATTGTCATAGTCTGTTTAATAAACTCAACCGCCTTTTCCCTTTCACCAATTGAAATTAACGCAAGCGCATACCAGGCATTCCCGTGAGGCCATATACCGCCATTTATGTATTTGTACTTATCTCCGGCTTCGTTACCTGCAAACTTAAGGTATTCAATCAACTTATGAAAATCCATCGGGTACACAACATAAATTCCCAGTTGAGGGTCTAAAAGTTTTTCTGCAACAGTCTTAACTAATTCCTTTTTCTTTTCAGCTTCAATTAAATTGAAATGAGCCGCAAGCAATGAACCGATGTAATAATGTTCATCAAGACTACCATCCTGGAAATAATTCATCAGGTAACCGTTTTTCCAGAGGGAATCATTTAAAGCTTTCTCCATATTTAACGACAGAGTTTTGTATTCTGCCAATTCAGGAATTTCTTTATTCAACTTTCCTGATATTTCGAGAAAATCTTTTAAAGCTTTTATTGCAAGTATTGTCATATACGAGCGAGGTCCATAATTCCTGCCGATGTCCCACCAATCGGGGCGATACGCATACATAAGGTCATTCTTTTTATTTGAAAGCGTTTGCTGCAAACTCTTTTCAATGTATGGTAATATCTGTTCGGTAAAAGCTTTATCGTTGGTATGTTGAAGGTAACTTGCAGAAACTAATATAAACCAGAAATGATTCCAGTTATCCGGTGTGCACATTTCAGTAACGAAAGCAGTATCTCTCCAATAGTAAGCGTGAGGAATAATTTTATCTTTATCCGCATGACCAATAATAAATTCCAAATCTTTTTTTACTCTTTCTTTGTCGAACTGAATTGCAGCTAAGTCAGTTAATAAAACATCGTGAGTAAAATAAAAATTATACTCTGCAGGGCAAGGCATCGGTTGAACGCTACCGTCAATGTAATGCCGGTTAACTGCAAGAACGGCTTTTGCCCAGGCAACAGACTTATCCAAAATGCTATCGCCTGTTGTTATAAAAGATTTGTTTATTTCTTTCAGAATATATTTTTCATATTCATCAATTTCATACCTGTAATTTTTAAGCAAGTAACCGGCAAGTTGTTTGCCTTCATTATTTTTAGTTGAGCCGATTATCTGGACAACTTTCAGCTTTTCACCTGATGCTAACTTTTTTTTGTACAGGTAATAAATTGCCGGTCGTTCAGGCTTTTCTTTTTGAATCAACTTTGTTTGATTCTGCCATTTAACTTCTTTCCACCATTTATATGAAATTGTATTCTGATTATCTAAGTAACTTTTGACTGAATAATTTTCCGGTTGCAAACCTGCATTTGTTACAAACAATTGCGCAAACTGAGTTTCTTTATCAGGGAAATTAGTTAAAACGGTTGAACCACTTTCATCATATTCAGAGTAGGCTTTATCTTTTAATTTGTATGAGTGACAAGTCCTGAGCGAGTTTTCAAATTGAGTTTCTAAAGTATATTCCTTTGTTGAAGAAGAAGTGTTTTCAATTTCATAAGTCAAAACAAATGCTGATTTATCATTACAAAACTCATATGAGATACGAATAATTTTTTCTTCATCGCTCTTCCTGAATTTAACCGAGTAAGGTGTCAGTTCAAACTCATAAGGTTTTAGACCAATCCATTCTTTCTTACCGTCAACATCCAGCAAAGCAGCCATGATAAATGTCGAATCGCGTTTCCAGTAATCATCGCTCATATCAACACTGTTTGCTACCGGATAATAGAAACTTATCCGTTGCGGCATCGGAAAGCTGTGATGAAACTCCACTCCTGCAAAATGATTGCCAACCTCAATCTGAGCATCACCATTAAATGTTACGGTTGGAAATTCCTTTAGCTGTGCAAACGAAACAGAATTAATAATGCACAAGCTTACTATAACCATGCATAATAATTTTTTCATTTTATGTTTCCCATTTAATTGAAGTAACGGTTCAACCAATCGATAGAAATAATTTTTTCTTTCTTTGTGTTTAAAGGAAGAGAAATTGATTCACCTTTCAGAATTATCATCCCGTTTGTGCCTGGTGTACTTTTATCAAGCTGAATGCTCACAAAAAATACCGGTTTGTCTGTGGTAATTCTGATTTCACTTTTCTTCAAATCGGTTTTTACTTTTGCTTCAGGTAGTTTAAGATGTTTCCATTCGTAAGTTTTAAAGAAATTCCTGTGGAGTAAGTTTTTATCCTTATCATATAAAGATGAAATGTAAATTGCTTCGCCCGCAAGGATTGCTTCATTAATCGGAATGCTCTCTTCTACGGTAATGCTATCAGCATTCAGATTGACTGCTTCATTAAAAATTGTTTTTGTTTTCCCTTCAGGTAATCGAACAATATCAATTCTAAGTGAACCTTCGAAGCGACTTGTTTCACTGTTAATTAATTCAATTCCTATTTCATTTTCATTACGGACAAATCTGCATACCTGCGGAGCAAAGGATTGTTTAACAAAATAATAAGGAAGTTTTAGTTTCAAACCGGAATCAATTAATGCCCAGCTTGAAACAGGCCAGCAATCATTAAGCTGCCAGATGATTGACCCGTTTGTATTTGGAAAATTAAATCGCCAGTGTTCAAGACATTCTTTCATAGCAAAACCATGATTCAATTGAGTGAGATAAATGAAATCCTCAAAATCTGTTTTAACCGGAAGATGGGCAGATAAGAATCTGATAAGCCGTTCCGGTCCTTCAACCTGCTTGTTATGAAATTCAAAAATTCTGCCCTGCATATTTCTTTCTTCTTTAGGAAGAACTGATTTAAATGTTGTAGTGTTAGCCGGACTTTGAAATCCAAACTCAGTAACAAACAGGCTTTTATCATCTTTTACATTTGAATAATCCTTCCACATACTCCAGATCTGCCACTGATGCCTGTTCCCGCTTTGCTCAGAGTTCGGGTCATCATCAAAACCAAAAGGAGAAGAAGGCCAGTAAGGGCGCGATGAATCAAGTTCTGAAAGAATCTGCGGAATAATTTCGTGATAAATTTTATACCCCGGCATTTCCTTATAAGATTTTTTTTGTTCCTGGAGCCATATCCATTCGTTCTCATTATTGCCGCACCATATTACAATTGACGGATGATGCTGTAGCATAGTAACATTCTGTTTTATTTCTTCGGTTACATTATCTATAAACTCTTTATGCTCTGGATAAGCGGCGCAGGCGAACATAAAATCCTGCCAGACCATCAATCCAAGTTCATCGCAAATTTCATAAAATTTATTGTCTTCATAAATTCCACCGCCCCAAACGCGTACTATATTCATATTAGCTTCTTTTGCAAACAGCAAAAGCTTTTTGTACTTGTCTTCTTTTATCCTTGTAAGAAAAGTATCGGCAGGAATCCAGTTGGCTCCTTTTGCAAAAACAGGTTTACCATTTATAACAAACCGGAACTGAGGTTGGTTGTTCTCTTCTAATTTTAATTCAACTGTTCTCATTCCAACTTTTCTGTTCACCTCATCAACTACTACATCATCTTCATTTATTAATTGAATAACGAGGTTATACAAGTCAGGTTCACCCATTCCGTTTGGCCACCACAACTTCGGGTTTTGAACTTTAAGCTGCGCTTCAAATTTATTTTCATTCTTTAATTGAAATTCTTTTTCTATCCTGTACTCTTCTTTTTCAATTATAACTTTAATTTTATGACTGCTTTCTTCATTTAAACATGCTTTAACCTGTACCTCAGTAAAATCTTTTTGAATCGATTTTGTACTGAATGAAATATTTTCAATCAGAACATCATCACTTTGCAAAAGATAAACCTGTTTCCAGATTCCCATTGTAATAAAAGCAGGACCCCAGTCCCAGCCAAATGAATATTGAGCTTTTCTAACATATACTCTTTCACTCCGTAAAGCTACAGGAAGTTTTCCATACTCTGTTTCCAATCTTTTAGCATACTTAACATTGGAAGTGAATTCAACCTGAAGGACATTTTTTTGTGCAGTAAGCTTATTTGTTACATCGAATGAATATTTGCAGAACATATTTTCCGAAGTTGTTAGCTCTTTTCCATTCAATAGAATTTTAGCTATGGTATCCAATCCTTCAAAAACCAGTTCAATCTTTTTTGATGTATCCAGATTTTTGGGAAAGTTGAAAGTTGTTTTGTAAATCCAGTCTGAATCACCAATCCATTGCAGTCTTTCTTCATTATCCGAATAGAATGGTTCGGGAATTAATTTATTTTCTATCAAGTCTGTATGTATTGTACCGGGCACTACTGCATTATGCCATCGTTTAAGAATTTTGAGTGCTTTCTTTTCAAGTTCCGGTGTTCTTTCATCCGGATGAAGAGTGAATTGCCAGTTATCATTTATATAAAATATATTTTTCAAATTACCGCCTATTTAAGAATTAAAAACTTTTTAGTTTCACTATAAGTATCTGTTGTCAATTTGTAAAAGTAAATCCCGCTTGTATAATTATTATCAACCGACCATTTCAGGTTGTATTTTCCCGCCGGTTTATATTCATTTACCAGAGTTGCAACTTTATTTCCCAAAACATCAAACACTGTTAAAGTCACGTGGCTACCTTGTGTTATCTGCCATTTAAAATTTGTAGTTGGATTGAATGGATTAGGATAATTTTGATATAAATAATTCTCTTTTGGAATTGTTAAATCGTTCTTCTCATCTACAGGTGAAACCGAATTATAGAGGTCAAGTATCTGCAGGTAAGACAACCCATAATCATAAAGTCTTATCTCGTCCAGCAATCCCCTGAAATTATAATTTTTATTGTTCGGCAAAACCTGCCCGATTGTAAGGTCATAGGTAGTTTGATTTATTGAACCGGATAAAGATGTAAAAGCATCAAGTTCACCGTTAAGATATAATTCATAATCGGCACCGTTATATAAACAAGTAACGTAATAAAATTTATTTAGGAGGAGTTCTGTTTCCGAATCAAGATCTTTTACACCCGAATTAGTTTTAACAGTCCAGCGTAATTTTTTATTTGTAATAGAAATCTTCCATCTGTTCTCCCAGTTACCGTGAGAGATTGGGTAAGCTTCGCGGTCATAAAACTGAGTGATCTTCATCCAGAAGCAGACAGAAATTCCATTTTGAAAATTTATCGAAGTATTGTTGGTTACACTTATATACTGATCCGTACCGTTAAAATTATAGGCCCGGTTTAAGTTTCCAAAATAATCAGTTGAAGGTATTGCGCCATGATTCGTTCCGTTATTATTGTTCCCGCTCTCATCTGAAGTATTTCCGTTGAAAGGCAAATACAAGATAAGATTTCCATTTTGAGTTACAGAAAAATCTCTAACTGATACCGCAATACTATCTTCATCTTCACCACCAAAACCATCTGTAACTTTACACCTGATATAAAAATTGCCTGAGAAATCAGGCGCAGTCCATGTTGCAATAGAATCATTGTAGGTAAGTGTACCTGAATCTGCGATCCAGTAGTAATTTAATTTATCACCATCAGCATCAGATGCAGAACAAATTAATCGGGTTTCTCCATTTAGATTCAGTTTTCTTGGTGATGCTTTAATTTTGTTTATTGATGGAAGATTATTAATTCTCTCAGTTACATTAATACTAACTGAATCAGCCGTAGTATTATGTTGTTCGTCAAGAACATAGCAGTAGATTGTGTAAATACCCTTTGATTGCGGAGCTGTCCAGGTAACAATATTTCCGGTACCTGTTAAAACACCTCCGGTTACTGCTGGCCAGGCATAACTTAAAGAATCTCTATCAATATCTTCAGCATTAAAAAAAATCTTTATTGATTCACCTAATGTAACAGTATCTTTTTCAGGCGAAACGCTTTTTATTCTTGGCGGGTGATTATCAATTGTCTTCCCGGAATTATAATCAATAACAACACCATCAATTATAGTTTTGTTATAGTTATAAGTAACAACTCCTGCCGCCGGTGTAAGAACAACAAGTACAGCTTCATTTGCAGGAACTGGAATTTGTACTTTGCCGGTTTGATTCGTAAGTATAAACCTGTTGCTTACTGCATCATAAATATTCTTTTGTGTGTCCCCTACTTCTAACTCAACAAGCTTTTCCGTTTCATGCGGATTGAAATAAAGATATGCCGGGTAAGTGTCATCACTGAAGTAATCAGTTTTGTTTACATCAAGGCGAAGAATTTTGTCTACATTTGTTGTATCAATTATCCCGCCCAATATTCCAACATGAGAAGAAGTATATAGTGAAAGGTTTGTTGCAGCCCAGCCTCCGTCAATTGCATCGCCTGTAGCGTACGGACTTACAGCATATTGCGTCTGTCTTAACGCTTCATGCGCAATATAAGAATCAGGATCATACAACTTAGCCCACTCCTCGCTATCTTGTTTTGTATCCGGCAGATATTTCCTGTAAAATAATCTTGATGCATTAGCAGCATTAAGGACCCATTTACCAATTGCGCGGGCAAACCTGTCATCATATTTTACCAATGGAACAAGAGCGCCTACCTGCTCAAATGTATTCATCAGAAAAGCGTAATCATTTGAACCATTTACTTCACCAATCAAACCGTCAACATCATTACCGCCCCACGTGCCGGTAATTGTTCCCCAGTTTCTGTTCTGGTAATTACTGAAACACCAGTTAACAATTTTTTCAATATTATAATTTGTACCAAGTTCGGCGTTCATCCTAGCTGCAATGTATGCACCGTACGGCAATTGAATTTCATAAGAAGGATTATAGCTGAGTGAATTCAAAAATTCTAAGCTGTGCTCTGCGCCGATTCTGAACTTATCATTTCCGGTTTCCAAAAATGCATTGTATAATATCCATGCAATTGCACCGGCTGCTTCAGGTTCAAGGACATCACTGTCTAAGGGTTTCATCTCAACTAAATTCCACGCACGGTAATTCATTCCCGGATTTTGCCATGGGGTTTCCTTTGCTCCCATTTTATTAACTGCTGCAAGCCATCGCTCAGCTACAGAAGTAAACTGATATTTGAAATCCCCTGTATTCGGATATAAATCATAAAGCTGGTAGAAAAAAACATTCGGCATAGTTTCGTACCACCAGTCATCACCGCTGCTTGAAGAAGGTGAATTCAGATACACCAATTCACCATTCTTCTTATTAAAATATTCCTCGCTCATCAAAACCCAGTTGTACCCAAACTGATTGCTTTTATCTGCTCCGCATAACGATGCCCCCACCAAAGCAGGTAAAAGATTTATTGCTTCACTTCCATTTGGAGAATTTGTACCGACATAAGAATGAAGCCTGAAACTATTATGGTTTGTATAGTTAACAGTATTTTCATTTAAATTGATAAGAGGAAGATATTGCCCGGTTCTGTTCAGATCAAAGATCAATGAATCATAACCAAGCGCAACATTTTTCCAGTTCCTCATCAGGTAAGGAGAAGGAATGTTCGGCATGCTTTCGATTTTTGAAATGTTAATCTGTTGACCAAAAGTAACTGTAACAAGCAGGCAAATATTTACGAAAAGTTTTCTCATGAATAATCTCAAAACACTTTCTAAGCTTTTAATCATTTACAATTTATCGTATCTGTAAATAATTTACTTGCAGCAGGAATTTTTTCAATTGCAATTAACGCTAATAAAGCTTCTATTGTTGATTCAGCACCCGAATTCTTATTTACTTCTGTTTCACTAATTATTCCGTCAAA
>CAZIDB010000022.1:15090-31191 GCA_964537965.1 uncultured Melioribacter sp.
TTGATTCAGCACCCGAATTCTTATTTACTTCTGTTTCACTAATTATTCCGTCAAAGCACCTGCCCGAGTCTTTATCATACATTTGTTTATTCAAAACATTCTTACCTAAGAACCAAAGCCCGGCATCAACAGCTGTTCTTAGGAATAAAGTATCCTTAAATACCTGGTAAGCTCTTAAAGAGGATAAAACTACAGGTGAAATTTCATAAGCTATCTGAGAAAACTTTTCCTGCTTAACAAGTGAAATGCTTTTGCTTTCATCTTTGTTTAACTCAAAGTTTGAAAAATATTTTTCTCTTATGAGATACGGATAAAAATATTTTATTTCATTTAAGGCTGCTATAGAATATTTATCGTCTCTCAATATTTCAGATGCAAGTAATAAAGCTTCCGACTGACTGTTTCCCCAGCCATGCCAGGTATTCTGCCAGCTTAAAAAACAACCATAAGGAAAATTATCTTTATCACCTGCCTGCATAATCATTATTCCATCAGATAATTTTTTTATTATAGGAAGAATGCTGTTATCATTGCTTTTCTTATAATAAATACAAAGCGCTTTTATAATTAAAGCAGACTGATCTGCCGCTGTTTCAAACGGAAGCCAGGATGGAAGTTCGAATCCATTATAATTAACAACTTTTGTCGCCGTAGAAAACCACTTCTTAGCATTGTGAAGAGTTTTATCAATCGCTTTATCAATTTTCCTGTTGAGGTTTTTATCTTCCTTGAAAATATTTTTTGCCACTGCCAGACACCACAGCGCGCGCCAACTCCACCAATTTGGTTCAGCTACACTTGTTTTGAATGTTTTATTGATTGAATAATCCGGGAAAATAAAATTATAGAAGAATCCGTTTTCAGCCTGCATATAAATTACAAACCGGATTAACGATTTTGCTTTTTTATAGCTCGCTTTACTATGGTACAGTTTATAATGCTCAACGTAAAATATTGCCGCACGGGCAACATCATCAACGCAGGTAATTCCCTCGTCTTCATCTCCAATCCATTTATAGTCCGGATATTCAGAATAGATATGAATGATTCCAAGCTTATTACCGTTCACATTAATTTGTTCGTAAAGATGATCAAGATGTGAAGTATTGATCAAGCCCTCTGCAAAAGAATTTGTAAAGGATAGAAAGATAAAGGCACTTACAATTCCTATAAATCTTTTATACGCGTTGTATTTATGAAGAATGCTCATGTTTGCATCACCTATCTGCAAAGGCTTAACAAATAATCAACCGTAGTTTCAGCAAGACAAATGTTTGTATCAGCGCCCGAGTAATAAATTTTTACGCTACCGTCGTCTTCAATTATCCAGCCATTTGTAAATACAACATTCTGAACATCACCAATCCGTTCATAATCTAGATCCGGCTGCAGTATTGGTTCTTTGGTTTTGCCTATAACTTTCCAGGGTTCATTTAAGTCCAGAAGCATAGCGCCAATTTTATAAAGATTGCTTATTCCAAACCCTCTTACTCCGTGATATAAAAACAACCAACCTTCTTTAGTTTTAACCGGTGGAGTTGAGCCCCCGACTTTATCAGCTTCCCAGCAACCTTTTTCCGATTCATATAAAAATTTGTAACCACCCCAATGAATTAAATCCGGGCTTTTATTTATCCATATTGCCTGATGCCCTTCCAGGGTTGGTCTATCCATTTTCCAGTAATAGCCGTTAATTTTTTCAGGAAACAAAGCAGCATCTTTGTTTGATGGTTCTGATACAGGTCCAATAATTTTATAATTGTTAAAATCTTCCGTTTCAGCAAGCATTACAAGAGGATCATTCTTTGAATAACCCGTATAGGTTATGTAAAATTTATCGTCAATTTTTTGAATACGCGGATCTTCTATACCCCAAACCACATAATCAAAAAACTCCTTATGGTCTTCGGGAGTAAGCGCAGGCTTATCATCAACCTTGAAATTAATTCCATCTTTGCTTCTTGCAATAATTAAAGATGATCTTCCGTTAGGCATTTCAATCCTGCAAAGCAGCAGGTATTGATTTCCAACTTTAACTGCGCCCGGATTAAAAATACTATTTACCCTGAAAGGTACATCGGCTTTAGTTAGGATTGGATTAGCATTGTATTTTTTAATTTCCATTTGATACTCTCTTTCTTCAAGCCTTTTATTCAATTTAGATTTTAGTCATGTTATTTAGCAGCTTACTGATCGAAACGAATGCAAACCTTGTTGCCGAGTCAGACATTGCATAAGGTATAATCAACCGCTTATTATGAATTATTGAACCGCAGGAATAAACAACGTTCGGCACATAACCTTCGCGTTCATCATCGTTAGGTTCAATTAAAGGAAAAGGCAGGTAACCAATTATTTTATCAGGATTATTTTTATCAAGCAGTAAGGCAGATATTACATATTTTCTTAAAGGACCAACTCCGTGAGTAATTAACAGCCAGCCTTCATCAATTTCCAGCGGTGAGCCACAATTACCAAGCTGAATAAAATCCCAATCATATTTAGGAGTTGACAAAATTTTCTTTTGGTTCCATTCAAAAAGATTATTCGATTCCATAATATAAATGTTCTCGCCATCCTGCCGGGAAATCATTTGGTACTTACCTTTTATCTTTCGTGGAAATAACGCCATGCCTTTATCTTTGGCTTCGCTACCATTCAACTTATGGATTTTAAAATCATAAAAGTCCGTTGTCTCAATCAGGTTTACCGAGATTGAGTTACCATCATAAGCGGTGTAAGTGCCGTAATAAATTTCTTTAACTTCATCGATGAACTTTACAAACCTTGCATCCTCCATTCCGTTAGATTCCATCGGGTGCGAAGGGAATAAAACTCTTTCGCTCAACGGAGTTACTTTTTCAAACTGAACCTTATATAAATATTCTCCACCTGATTTTGGCGGATTATAATTTCCTGAACCAACAAACCTGTCGAACTTATCAAGCTTCACTTCACCAATAGAATTTATTATTCCGGATCGGAATTCAATTGATGAGATATGTCCTTCCCCGGTTGCCCTTAAACTTATAATTACTCTCACTTCACCTTCATTCAATCCTGTTTGGTCAGGATGAGCGACTATAGATGGATTAAACAGTGATGCCGCTTCAATTGAATATTCATGAGAAAAATAAGAACCGATCAGCTTTTTTCTTACTTCTGAAAGCGAATCATTTTTAATGAAGGGTTCAACTTTTTTATAATTGTCCAGGATCAGTATTTCAAAATTCCTGTGTCGTTCACTAAAGTTATTTTGAATTTCAGTCCATTTCCGTAAAACATCTTCCTCACTTAGCTTTATTATTCTTTCAATAACATTAAGAATTCTTTTTTCGCTTCCAACATTAAAGTTCCTAAGTAAAACTGTTTTATCATCCGCTTTCAAAAATATGTTTTGTCTTTCAACCATTTAATTTCCTTTTACTCTTTTAACCCTGAAGATGCCATGCTCTGAATGAAATATTTCTGGAAGAATGCATAAGCAATTACAATCGGTAATGCAAGCATGGTAGCAGCAGCAAGCTTAACTCCAAGCTGTGATTCTGCTCTTCCGCCAACAGCAAAAAGAGTTACAAGCTGAGGCATCGTCATTAACTCTTCTTTTCTTATAACAATTATGGGCCACAGGACCTCATTCCACGAAGACATAAACGTTAATATTGCCACTGTAATTATTGCAGGAATGGAATTTGGCCAAAGCACACCAAATAAAATTCTGAATTCATTACAACCATCTATCCTGGCCGCATCAATCAGATCTTTAGGAATAGACTTGAAATACTGATGAAACATCAGAATAGATAAACCATTTATTACGTAAGGAACTATCAATGCCAAATAAGTATCCACCCAGGCGAACTTAACCATTAGAACATACTGCGGAATTAAAGTAATCTGGAATGGTAATGTCATCGTAAAAATGATGACATAAAAAACTATGTTCTTGCCTTTAAACTCAAGATGTGTAAGTGCATATCCAACCATCGAACCAAAGATTAAAACTGCGGCTGTAATTGATAATGAAACAATAAGGCTGTTTATTAATGAACGTCCCATTGGAATTTTATCAACCACCTGTGAATAACTGTTAAGTGAAACTGAGTCTGGAATTAACGTAAAATTTCCAATCTGATTTTCAGGTATCAATGATGCCATCAGCATCCAGAAGAAAGGATAAATGAAAAGCAAAGCTCCAAGGACTAAACTAAGGTAAATAAAAATCCTGCTTGTTTTTTTATTTTTATTCATCACCTTGTTTCCTTTTCAATGTACCTGCGCTGAATGAAAATGACAATCAATATTACTCCCGCGAAGAAGAAACCGAGTGTAGCAGCATATCCCATATGATAATAGAAGAATCCCTGTTTATAAATATAAAGTACAGCAGATAAAGTGCTGCTAAGCGGACCACCGCTTGTCATGACATACGGTTCAATAAACAGGGAGAAACCGCCGATAGTGGAAAGAATTATAACAAGCATAACAGTAGGATTTATCATCGGCAGAGTAACATGCCAGAATCTTTGCCAAGCGGATGCCCCTTCAAGTTCTGCGGCTTCGTACAAATACGTTGGAACAGTCTGAAGACCCACAAGAAATAAAACAATATACAAACCAACGTTTTTCCAAGTTGCCATAATAGCGATAGAAGGCATTGCATAATTAGGATCAACAAGCCAGCCGACTTTACCTAAACCAATTGATGACAGTACACGGTTGAATAATCCTGTTTCATAACCATAAAGCTGCTGCCACAAAATTGTAACCACAACACCGCTTACAATTACAGGCAGAAAATATGCTGCCCGGAAAAAACCAATAAACTTAACTTTCTGATTCAGCATTACGGCAAAAAAAAGTGCAACCGCAATCTGCAGAGGAATATGGATTAACAAAAATGTAATTGTATTAAGCAGCGAACGAAAGAACTGGTTATCATTAAACAAACGGTAAAAATTTTGCAAACCAATAAATTTCATCGGAGAAATTATATTCCACTGATGGAACATAAGCACGAAAGAGAAGAGGACAGGAAAAGCAACAAACGTGAGAAAGTGAATTACGTAAGGTGCAATCATCAAATACGGTATTATCTTTTTTTCTTTCATCAGCTTAATTATCTCAGTAATAAAAGATTAGCAGCCTTAGCCGCATCGTTAACAGCCTGCTCCGGAGTTTTTTTTCCATACACTACACAGGCTTCATATTCTGTAGAGATAGCATCAAAGACTTCTTTGAGCACTGGACAAGTATCCGGACCTTTAACGTACTTTGCCTGTTTTGCAAAATTCATCATCATAGGATTCTTGTTAAAGTATTTAAGGTACTCCGGATTTGTAATTAAATCTTTCCTCCGGGGAATCTGATTAGTTGTTTTAAGAAACAGCAAATCATTTTCTGTGCTTACCATAAATTTCAGAAACTCCCAAACCAATTCTTTATTTTTGCAGGTGTTAAATATTACGATATTCTTTGTATCGCCGTAAGTATATTTATTCCCCTTAAAATCATCAGGCACCGGCAGATATGAAAAATCATATTTAAAACCTTCCGGCTTAAATCTTTCAGCATGAACAATTTCCCATGGACCGGTAAATCTTGTTGCTATTGCATTGGATAAAAACGGATCCTGCCTTGCAGAAATTCTTTCACGGGGCATATAACCATTATCAAACAATTGCTTCAGGAATGCAAAAGTCTGTACCGCATACTTGTTATTAAAAACGACTTTATTATTTTTTATGAGTGGTGCACCACCGGATGCAGCAAGATAATGCGGATAAAAATCGAAGAGTCTTTGCCACCAGGTTTCAATTACCTCTGCATACCCAACCCATTTAGTTTCACCCTGTCCGTATTTTAATTTTTTTGCCGCATCAATAAACTGCGAATAAGTTTCAGGCGGATTTTTATAGCCAACACTCTCAAAAATTTTTTTGTTATAGATAAGCATTATTGGATTTATCTTCCAGGGTATCTGGTAGATGTGCCCATCGGATGAAGTTATTTCCTGTACCACATCGCTGTCGCATCTTGAATAAATGAAATCCATGAATCCCGAAAGTGAATCAAGCGCCACTAACCTGTTAGCCCTAGCATACAATTCAACATCACCCTGCCACATATTGGAATAAATATCGGGAGTCGTTTCTCCAACAACTGCAGCAAGAATAACTTCCTCGCTTGATTGTCCTTCCGGTACCGGCTGAAAAGTAACTTTCCTGCCCGGGTGTTCTTTATTCCATTTATCAACAACCATTCTTGCAAAAGTAATCTCATCGGAATTATTTGATGACCAGTAGAGAAGTTCATTCAAATGGCTTTTCCTGCCGTTGCCGCAAGATAATTGCGATATCAGGAATACAGCAATGAGAAAAATATTTATTGCTCTTTTAGTCATCTGCTAATTCCAGAACTGCCATTCATAATCTATTGACGGATAAACAGGTCTTACAATTGTCCCGCTTTTTTTCAACGAATAGAGTTCAATTGTCCGCGGATTGTTTTCATCCAGTACGGTTAAACTATTTAAAGCCTCATCATTTATTTTAATATGATATTTTTCTTTCAATGAAAGGACTTGGTTCACAATCTTCTTTGTATACCCGAATACGTAACAATCATTCCACACATCTTTCTTAATATCATCAAACTGTTTGGCTTTACCATTTTCATCAACATATTTTTTTAAGTTTTCATTATAATATTTTTTTACCTGCTCGTCGGATATTTTAACTGATCCTGCTATTTCAAGCTTCATCTTTGAATAAACCAACTTGTCTTTCCACCATAATTTTTGTTTTTCAATTTCCGGCTTTTTATCGTAACCTTTTTCTTTGGCTATATTGCCAAGCAACTTATCTCTTACCATTCTCCACACAGTACTTTGAAGTGAATTATAAAAACCCTGGTGGGATTTAAAATTAAACCTGATATAAGGTTCACGGTTGGTATACCATCCGATAAAATCCTTTATTGTAAAACCAACTGAATTTGTTCGTACAAGGAGATCTTCATAACTGCTTTCAATCTTAGCTGGATTAAAATTTTTATCCTGAATATTTTTTACGAGGTTCCACTCATCAAATTTTTCCGGCGGCAGAAATTTTTTACCTACATAAGCTGCTAACTTATTAAAAGTTGTTCTTACTATAGTAGATTGATTATCAAGCATAAGCTTATTAACAAACGCATCAGAAAGAGAATCCGCTTTTTGCTTTCTCAAATATTCTTCCAGCGAATATTTTAACTCATTGTTTTGTGTTTCAGTTGTAATAAGATTTTTCCAAAGGTTATCAACCCGTATAATATACCATCCGTCGCCGGTTTTAATCGGAAGAGAAGGACTACCGGTTTTTACTGAATCAATTATTACCGCAAGCGTTGGGTTAGTTTTCTCCAATTTGAATCTTCTGGTTTTCATATGCCGGCTATCGTAAGAAACTGAATCATTGAACTGTCTGAAGAATAGTGAATCGAATGGGGTTCCTTTCTTCAATGAGTAGTACTGCTCTTCTATTTCAGACTTTGCTGGTTTGTAAATCCAGCTTATTTCCAAATCAATTAATTCTTTTTCAACAGCTTTGGAAACCAGTGCCGAATCAATTATCACTTTATCCCATATTGTTTCTCTGTACATCTGTTCGCTTGCAAGGTCATTAACAATATCACTTAGATAAAGCTGCACATCAGGGGACTTATCAAGATTTTTCTTATACCCTTCCAGTGCGAGCATCTTTTCATATATCATAAACTCAAGGAAACGTTTTTTAGAATTATCTTCTCTTTTAACGAACGCCGGGCCGAATTCATAGCTGTTAAGAAATTCATCCGCATAAATTTTTTTATTGCCAAGTTCTGCCACAGCTAAACCGGTAAGATTCTTAAGTGGAATTTTATTTGAAGTTACTTCAGATGAATCTTGCTGAACGGCAAAATAAATCTGTGGTAAAAGGAATAAAACAGTTAGCGTCTTTGTGCCTTTGCAAAGTAAAATATTTAACCGCAAAGGTGCTAAGGCACGAAGGCAAAACAAATGTATATAACAGAGAAATTTCATTTGCATCAATTAAAATTTTAAATCAACGGTAAAGATGTGAATATTTTCAAGTCTTCCAAAATCCCTGTAGGCATAATCAAATTGGATGGCGGTTGTACCGAACAATTCTTTTGATGCAACTCCAAATCCAAATGTCAATCCGCCTTCTGATTTATCCAGGAATATCGATTGATAACCGCCGCGTATAAAGAAATATTCGCGGTATGATAGCTCAGTACCTGCATTCACACTTTCGTAATTGTTGTTCGGATGGATTGCATCAACTGCAACACCCCACCTGAATAAATCTGAGTTAACAACATTAGTTGAAACGCCTATCTGAAAACACAAAGGTAAATCCCATGAATCCAATTCTATCTCATAAGGTATTTGCTCGTTTGATCCCATCTTTGTATCATCAACCCTGTAGAAAGCTCTTGTATCTCTTCCGGCTAATTTCATCGAGGTACCGAAATTTGAAATGGCTGCACCGATTACCATTCCGTTCAGCAAATCTGTTTTAAATGTTGTGCCTGCGTCAATTGCAAATCCGCTT
The DNA here is from genome assembly GCA_964537965.1 of uncultured Melioribacter sp. Taxonomy (GTDB): domain Bacteria; phylum Bacteroidota; class Ignavibacteria; order Ignavibacteriales; family SURF-24; genus SURF-24. The sequence goes on from CAZIDB010000022.1 coordinate 23,688, forward strand.
GCAGTTTCATGCCAGATTTTTTCCTGGATATATTTTACATTAAATCCAATGGTAAACCTGTCAGTAAGCTGAACAGCATACGCAACGCCAAGCGCAATATTACTTGCAGTAAAATATTCACCTGTTCCTTCAGGCATTTCTATTGTTCTCACTTTCATATCAGGCATAGAAAGCTGGGTAAAACTCAATCCAATATTACCCAAATTTCCAAGAGGTACAACAAGACCGGCGAAATCAAAACTTGTTTCTGCAATCCAGTTTGTGTGTGTTACAGTAAGTTCTGTTTGAGTGAATGATGCAATACCGGCGGCATTCCAGTATAGTGTAGTTGCATCGCTCGCTTTACTAACAAACGCTCCTCCCATACCAACAGCCGTTGCACCAACGGGAATTTCAAGAAATGATGCTGCAGTGGTACCAGTTTTAGAAACATTTTTTTGCGCTTCAGTATGAATCTGAACCAGCAAAATAATGGAGAATAATAGTATAAACTTTTTCATAGAATCCTCTTGGATCTTATCTGATATATTTTTCTACGATTTATTTTATAATAGCAAAACGATCAATCTTCTTCCCGATTCCCGGGGCATCAACATGATAAACATAAACTCCATAGGCTATATCCATTCCATCTCTTGATGTAAGATTCCACGGTTCCTGCCCATCATCTAAGGTTGAATTGTGTTCTAATTCCTGTACAAGTTTTCCGCTTAAGGTATAAATCCTGATTGTACATTTAGCAGGAAGATGGATGAACTGAATTCTTCTTTCACCTCTGCCGACGGTTGACGTTGCAGGTTCCCAGGAAGTAGCACCGACATACGGATTAGGCACGACTGCAATTGCATCAAGATCTTTTACTGCCTTTGAATTATCAAACGATGGAGCTTTTGCCACGAACTCGACATAGTCACCAGTTCGGAAAGGTTTCTTTGTCGATATTCTGAAAACATCTCCGGGCTGTGGTGCTCTCTGGTTCTCAGGTGAAATGGTTGTATCAGGTTCCAAACTAACAGACCAGCCTACCTGCATATCTAATATTTTCTGGGCCGGTTTGCCTGCAGAATCGCCGAAGACAATAAATACTGCATCATATGCATTGAACAATGAATCTGCAACGGTATGGTTAGCCGAATATCCATCTCTGAATATAAATTGAAAATGATCTATGTTTTCGGTAAGGTTCTTTATAACAATGTTAGAGGGTTGCGGCTTAGTAAAGGCACTTGACGGAAATGATAAATCGCCGCCACCTTTTTCCTTAAACACAATTTCAAAATCTGCCGGGTAATCTATTTTTTTACCCTGGTATGCTGAAGCATAGCGTGAATCGAATCCGATGCGAACCACATAATTACTGTTTCCTTTTGTCCACCCTGTTTTACTTTGATCGATAATAGTAGAGGAGTCATTCTTTATTGTGGTAGAAAAACCATCGATAACCAAAGTCTGTTCCTCAGTCGCAATGATCTTTGTGAAGTTGATGAGAGTATCCCCTTCTGTCTGATCAACTAACATATAAGAAGGATGAGGATCATTATTGTACTTTGATTTGTTATAAAACTCCACTCTGTATTTATGATTATTTTTCATTGAATCAGGATCAACAATTTCAAATAAAACATTTCCCGTTGCTGGGCCAACTTTAGTTTGATTGGCTAATTGCGGATCAACATATCCCGCAGCAGGAGCACGCGGTGTAACTACTGCTGTATTAATATCTGTTTTATAATTGCCATTAAGATCAACCTTAATAATACTAGTTGTTTCCGATGGTGGAATACCCTGAAATTGTCCGACAATAGAAGTATCTGTAAAACCTTTATCATAAGAACAAACTGAGTAAAAATATGTTTGTCCGTTCTGTACTGTAGTATCAATAAAAGAATGTTGCAGACCGGAATCATCTCCCATGTAAAACAAGGCTCCGTTTACATCAACAGGATGAGTACCGGTTACATTATCAATTAAATCAAATTGTGCAAGTGGTTTTCTGAAGGTCGCATTTCCATAAGCATCTGTTATAAGTTTGTTTTCAAGAAAATTTGATTCAGTACTCCTGTAGATTCTATAACCTTCAAAATTATATTTCTGGTAGAATGCGTCAAATGTTTTTTCAGCACGATCATCCCAGTATAAAGTCACTTTTCCGTCACCGGCAATAGCTTTAATGATTGGCTTTTCAGGCGGCTTTGCAAAACGGTAATTCGCATTGTAAATCTGCTGTACGGTTTTCTTTCTTCTGAATAGATCATCTTTACCTATAGCAAATATTAGTGACATTGAGAATCTTTCAGTTTCGCCAGTTTCTTGTGTTACACCTGTCATCTGGCTGTATTTATTTCTTCCGAACAGGTGAATAAAATATGATGAAAAGAAATTTGCAAGGTTAACACCAACAAGTGTCTGACCATGTGGTGCAGGCAATGCTGATAAGCCCTGCCAGTTTTCTTCATCGTTATCAAGATCATAAGGAGTATGGGTTGGGAAAATTAAAAATCCGGTTAATCCCAACTGATCAGATTCGTCTTTATCAAGTAAGCCGAAATTCGGTTCACCCTGATCAGGTTTTCCATTGCCCTCGCTACCATCGGAGTCTTTTTCAACATAACCTTCATCGTACGGACCGATACCGTCTGTACCAACATCATCATTAAGCGGTTCACCGTTATTATGAACACCATCTTTATTCACATCGGTAAATATTCTCCAGTTTGCATTTTCATCTGCATCCCAATGCGGTTTCCATGAGTAACCATAGAATTTTTTAAATCTAAGTGAATCCTGCGAAGGATCGACCATGAATTTATCTAAGCTTATATTATCTACATATACATTTGCAGTGTTGTCCCGTCGTTCATCATACAAACCATCTGCATCATTATCTTTATAATCATCTGCAATTCCGGGAGATTCGAGGAATGCATAACCGGATATACCTACGGGGCTCCAGTTGCCGGGGCTTCCGAATGGAACAGTTGACCAGGCATAAGAAATGTCAAGTACTTCGTCATAGTCTCCTGCGTTATTTGATGAATTATCATGCCCTCCGATTCCCCAATCGATATACTGCGCAAAAAGAGCTTTGGAGTAATCGTACGTTCCCATATTTGTAATTTCATAGTACCAGAATATCACATCTTCAGCTAAAACCTGAGACCACTGGAAACCTCTTCCGCGGACCTGCATTCCAAGTCCACCTCTTGATGAATCATCCGCATCGGGTCTGAAATTATTTTTTAAGATATATTCTCTGTCCTCATTGTCATCAAAAACGAAGTAAGATTCAACATCGGCGTTCTGAACTCCTTTACCAAAGAATCCATTCCAATATCCATCCCAATCACTTAACCTATCCGGCCAGGATAAAGGCCAGGTGGCTGCATCGTTACTTTGTGCGGGCGAAGACTGATAAGCATTACAATAACCGGGCAACGGCCACCAGCCGTAAGTAACACCGGTGGAAACATTGTGTCTTGTATATTCGTAATAATTTGTTTCCAGAGGATGAATTGTTTTTCCATCCGGCGCCTTTGCCTCTGCCTGAACTATTATTGCAACACCATCAACATAAGTGTGAGTTGTTCCCTTTGGCCAAACACCGCTTCTTGATGGCTCATTCTCCCAGTCTGCAATTTCACCAAAATTATAGTAAACTGTTGCAACAAGATTCCCATCCATATAACCTTTCTTGGTATGGAAATGATTTCCTTTATTCTTATCCACAACTTTTTGCGAAAAGGAAATTGTTGTAAGCAGAAAGATTAAAATTGTTGTTATCAAAATAGAATGATTTTTGCTAACCATTCTAAACCTCCAATATCCGATGTTGTTAAACTTTTTATTTTTCATTATAAATTTTATTTACTTAATCATTTGTTAGATTAAGAGTAAGATAAAGAGTAAGAGAAATTAAAAACCAACCGATGCACCAATTATAACCTGCCTTGGTGCAGAATAAAAATCAGGGCGCGTATAATATTCCTGTATCGTGTTTATACCTCTTGGTTGTTCCTGTGCTCTTGTTACTTCCAATGTATAACCAGCGCGGCCGGTGTCACTAAAAACATTCAGTTCATTTTCAGTATCAAACAAGTTATAAACTTTTATAAAGACTGAAAAATTATTTCCGAAGAGCTGCAAGTACTTTGTAACATAAAGATCAACATTAAACACGGCAGGCCTGCTATCACTGTTTTCCAAACCTGTCCTTTGGTTTTGCAATGCAGGTGTATACGGTAATCCTGAACCAAGCCTCCCTATCAAACTTCCGATAATATTATCCGGTTCGCCTGCTGTTAATGTAAAGTTAAGTGAATGTCTTCTATCCCAATCCAATGATACCAATTGTTTGTTTGCATCAATCGGTGGATTAGCCTGTGCTTTATTAAAAGCATCATTCGGATCCGATGCATTACCTTTTGCTATCTGGTATGTATAATCTATTGATGCACTGAAACCGTTGCTAAATCTTTTATCAGCTGCAATTGTAAATCCTGTTACTGCTCCGTAATCCCGGTTAATAAACTTTGCAAATTTCTTGTAATCATTTTTAATATGAATCTCAGTACCAAGCAGATTCCTGATATCTTTATAATACGCAGTTAAATTAATCCCAATTTCGTCTGTTAATGCCTGCTGCAAACCGATTTCATAAATAGTTGTTCTTTGAGGTTCAAGATCAGCGTTACCAATATTGTTTCCCACAAAGTCAGGGAAGGAACCGGTTAACGGTATCCTGAAATTCGGATTACGATACAAGTATTCAAACGGCGGCACCTGGAAAAAATGCCCGTATGAAATATGGATTGCACCTTTGTCAGACATTGGATAGGAAATTCCAAGCCTTGGACTGAATTGATATTTTGCATTGGCTTTTTTAAATAATCCGTCAGGGAAAGGTTTAGTTAACGTATCAAGTTTAGCAATATTATTCGGATCAATCAAAACATCACCATCCGGCTCAAAGTAATCAAACCTTACACCTATATTTACTATAAGATAATCAAGCTCAATTTTATCCTGGAAATAAGCAGCGAACTGGTAAGGATTATTTACATACGTGTTATAATCAAAACTGTTTTCGCCCGGAAGAGCAGGTTTGAAATTACTTGTTGCATCAACATGAATCTGAAAATCCTTGTAATCAAGCTTGTGCAGATTAAATTCAACTCCGGATTTAATTTCGTTGTATTTATCAATCTGAGAAGTTATATCTGCCTTTCCAGTTATTGTTGTTGTTATATGTGTCTGATGCCAGTTCTCAGTTCCACCGGTTAAAAATGCTGCACCGCTTACATCTCTCTGTCGTTCAGGGTTTGCATACCTGTCATCTAATGGATTTTCATACACATATTGTTTTGATTCTGTTTTAAAGTATGAAGCAAGCAAATCTATAAAAGTTGAATTCCCGAAAATATGATTATAAGAAGCGCTGCCCAAAGTGCTGTTCTGAAATCTCTGGTAATCACCGTCAGGATTATATTTGTAAGCATGATTATAATCTTTATAATCTCTGTTCTGGAAGAGCCCCTGAAGTATTAATCCTTTTGCATTACCAAGTTTAAATGAAAGTTTTCCCTGAATCGTATACCTTTCAGAAAAATTCATCGGTACATATTTACCATCACCGGTAGAACCAATATACCAGTTAGCTTTATTATTGGCTGAAAAGTTAGATGAATCTTTTGGGTTGAATATTCTTTTACCGTAAAGAAATCCGTCATCATACAAATATTTTCCGGAAAGCAAAAAGCTTACAAACTTATCAGTACCCGGTATAGGGCCATTTAAGCTTCCCTGGAAATTCCGGACAGCTTTTGGTGAAATATTATCTATATTCATATACAAATCAGTCCGGTCGGTCACATAATCACCTAAATAAAAAGAAAAGTCACCGGCTAATTTATCACCGGCAATTTTTGTTATCTGGTTAACCACACCAGATAGTGCTTCACCGTACTCGGCATTAAATGTTCCGGTTATAACCTGCACTTCCTGCACACTGTTTACTTCCGCAAATACTGAAGCGTCGCCTGAGAAAGCATCATTAACTGAAACACCGTCAAGCAAATATTTCACTTCGTTGCTTCTGCCTCCTCGAACGTGACCATCAACCACACCAGCCTGAAGATTTATTACAGACTGAACATCTTCGAGTGGAAGCATTGATATCTGGTCTCCGCTAATGCGGGATTCAGTTGAGGTTAAATCTTACTGTACAATTGGTTTAGTTGCTGTTACAATTACGTTTTCAAGCTCAATAGCCTGCTCACCCATTTGAATCTCGATCTTTGTTGTCTGATCGACTGAAACTCTTACATCTTTTATTGTAACGGCAGAGTAACCAATACCGGTAGCTTTCAGCTGATATAAACCGGGCGGAATATTCAGTACAAAATAATTACCATCAACATCTGTTGACGCTCCCATTGTTGTTCCAACAAGCACTACGTTTATTCCAATAAGAGGTTCATTGGTTTTCGAATCGTAAACTCTTCCTGATATTTTTCCTGTAGTACCTGCAGATAAAATATTGCTTAGAATAAGCTGAATGGTAATTAATAAAATAAATTTTGATTTGTAGAAAGACTTCATAATCGTCTTTTCCTTTGTTGAAATATTAAAACAAAAGAACTCAATAATTTTTTTCAGTCATATTAATTTAAGTGAACCTGAAACATTACGTATCATCAAAAATTAAAATAAAGGATCAGGACTTTCGCCCTGATCCCAAAGGAGGAATTACTTCAAGAGAATCATTTTCCTAACCTGGTTGAACTTACCGGCTTCAATTCTGTAAAGATACATTCCACTTGCTACCTTGGCACCGTAGTTTGTATCGCCGTTCCAGGTTATATTATAATTGCCTTCACTCTGCTCTTCATTTATTAATGTTTTAACTTCTCTTCCAAGCATATCATAAATTTTTAATACAACATTTGATCTTTCAGGTAATGAATAACTGATAGTTGTTGTTGGATTAAACGGATTAGGAAAGTTCTGAGCTAAATTATAAGTAACAGGAGTTCCTTTTCCGTTTTTAACATCTGTAACTTCATTTTTCTGTATCTGTAATTGATCCATATATACTGTTCCCGAGAATCTTCCCAATGGATGCAGTCTTACAGACAAAGCCAATGCTCCTTCCTGTACCGGTACATCAATATAAAATTGTGTCCAGTCAAACGATGTTACATTCGGAAACTTTAATGGAATGTCTCTTGACCAGAATTCGCCCCAGCCTGCATTGTTGCCTATAGTGTTATGGAAGATTGGTGTTAATGCTACACTCCATGCATCTCCAACTGCTGCTGCCGAATCCGGATTAAGGTTCATTCCTTTTATCCATACACTGATTCTAATTAAATCTCCCGGTACTACTCCATAGATTGAAGTTATATCCTGAGGCTGACTCATAGAAACAGAACTACGACCATTTCCGCTGATCGGGTATTTTCTTGTTCCGACAAATCCATCGTGTGATCCTACCGGTATGTCAAAC
>CAZIDB010000023.1:0-30884 GCA_964537965.1 uncultured Melioribacter sp.
CATCTATTGGCAGCAGACGAATTGTTGATATGCTTTCAGGTGAACAACTGCCGAGAATTTGCTGAACTTTTAATCGAACACGGATCGTTATGATTCTTATGATATATTATGATCTGTGTTAATCATAAAGATCATAAAAATCTGCGTTCTATTTTCTTATGATTAAATCAGTGTCAGGATGGTTTATTCAAACAGATAGTGCGTATAAATATTCTTGTACTCGCGTTTTTCATCATCAGTATCGGCATCTTCAAATTTTGCCGGGAGTTCAACGGTGAATGTGCTTCCTTTTCCAACTTCGCTGTCAACCGTAATTGTTCCGCCGTTCTTTCTTACAATTTCTCTCACAAGATTTAATCCTAACCCTGTTCCAATCTGCTCCATTTGTTTTGCTTCTTTTGTACGGTAGAATTCTTCAAAGATTAAATCCAGGTCTTTAGCTGCAATTCCAATTCCGGTATCCGAAATAGAAAAACCAAAGCTTAATCTTTTCTTAAAGATTTTTATCTTAACAATACCGGCGTCTGGTGTATAACGCAAGGCGTTGCTCAACAGATTATCAATTACCTTTTCAATCCCGGCTTTATCAATTTCAACTTCAAACTCTGTTTCCGGAAAAATTACGAACAGCTTAATGCCTTTTGCCAAAGCATATGATTGCTGCTGCTTTACAACCTGCGAAAGCAATTCTCCGAAATCAACTTTTTCCAAGACTGGCTTTTCTGCCGACAAATTATATTGTGTAATTGCAATCATCTCCTTAACCATCCGGAGGACCTGGTCAGAACGACGTTCTGCACGAACAATTAAATCAAATATTTCCGGTTTAATATCATCCTTGTACAAATCCTTAACTACTTCAAGCGTACTTTTAATTGCGGTTATAGGGGCTTTTATTTCATGTGCAGAAAATCTGAATGCTTTGTTCCTGTCATCAATTGCATTTTCAAGCTCAAGGTTTTTTTCATCTATAATTTTTTTTAATTGACGGTAGCGAATCATAAAATTATTTATGATGTATATTGAAGAAAAGTTTATAATGAAAAACGCAGCGATTGATATCATCATTATCTCAAAAGGAACGGGCGTACCCAATAACGGATAGATATCAACAAGATTAAAGTATTCAAACAATGACCAGATTAGTAAAACTACCGAAGCCAATACTGCGTTTACATAGGGTAGGATTGCTCCCGGGAAAAGAATACCGGAGAGAATAACCTGAACCATATATAGAAAGTAAAAGGGATTTGCAACTCCACCGGAGTAATGAATAATAAATGAAATTAAAATAAAGTCATTAAAAATCTGAACCTCAGCAAAACCTAATTCCTTGTATTCAGTGGTGAATGGTACAAATCTCCAAAGGAAAAAATAAACCAGATTAAGAACCGCGAGGATAATTGTAGTAACAATAAGTTCGTTATAGGCAATTGGAAACTTAAACATACCTTCTCCTATTGCTATAGAAGAAAGCAGGCCAAAAATAGCAATCCATCTTAGATTAATATACCAACCGGTTCTTAATCGCAAATCCTCAACAGTATGAAACGGTAGTTTGATTGCTGAGCGCATTTTAGGAAACATTAATCTTGGATTTATCATTTGTTAACTAAAATATTTCGTTGGTAAAAAGCCATTTTAAACATTATGTACATGAGTATTAACAAAAAAGCTGTTTATTGCCTGAAGTACTTCGTCCGAGATAATATCGAAAAATTTCATTGAATGTGGTTGTATGCCCAGGTAGAAAAACTCAAACGGTTGATGCTGCTTCAAATAATTTTCAATCATTTTAATTGAGAAAGTATGAGTGCTGATGCTAAGGGAATCAACTTCTTCGGATGAAAGAATTTTTATTGTTCCCGGTGTTTCCCCAACAAGAATTGTATCAATGAAGATAATAGCCTTTGTATTCAGTTCTAAAATTTTTTCAAGATAATTTTCAGGATTTGTTCCGGCTTTAATAAAATTAGCATCGGAAAATAATAATGAAAGTTTTAATTGATCTAACAGCATTAAACCTGCAGCGTCATCTCCTTTATATTCATTACCCAAACCGATAAAGATTAATTCTTTATTTGTGTACTTATTAAGGAGGCTTTGTAAATCGCTAATGTTCATAACGATTACTCAAAACTCATCTGCAACAACAACCAGATGCCTGCATTTGGGGCAGACTTGTTTTATATAATCTTCTCTTCTTATTCTGCTTTTAACTGTTGATTCTTCGATAAAGGAAAACTCCTTTTGTAGTTCCAATAAAAAATTGGGATGAGAAAAAGCTTTTGCACCAAGTCTGTCTTTAACCCATATTAAATGATCCCGGCAGGCAATAAATTCACCGCATATTTCACAGTAAACAGATTCTTTCTCAACCGATTCAAAAACTTCCGGGGACTTTGTTGTTGTAACAAATAAGGAATATTGATTTGAAAGCTTTATGCCTTTTTGAGTAATACATTTTTCTTCGCACTGCCCGCAGTTTATACATGAACAGTAATCAACCGTTAGTGTCCTTATTTTTTTGGGTTTATCATCTGTAATAGTTATTGCCGTTGCCGGGCATACCTGTGCGCAGGTTCCGCATCCAATGCAGTATTCTTTAAAATATTTTGGTTTGCCCCTGTATTCTGGAGGAGCAGTGTAAGGCTTTGCGGGAAATTGCGTTGTGTAAGGCGGCGAGAAGAAAGAAGTAAGAGCTTCTTTTATCTCTCTTATTTTGGGTAAGTACATTTTCTACTCCGGATAAAATATTTATTTAAGTAGCCAACGATCAACTTCCTATTGGTTATTGGAAATTGGTAATTGGATATTGGTCATTTATTTAAACATTCAATAGCCAATGCACCACTCTCAATATCCAAATGGTTATTGGTAATTGGATATTGGTCATTTATTTAAACGTTCAAAGCCAATGCAAAACTCTCAATATCCAAATGGTTATTGGAAATTGGAAATTGGTCATTTATTTAAACGTTCAATAGCCAACACACAATGCTCAATGATCAATTGATTTGTCTGTAATCATCATAAATTCGTTTCTTCACTTATAAATGCTTCTTCTTTCAGTTCTTTATCTTTTGCATATGTATCAATAATTGATTCTTTTGTTAGTGCTATTCCACTTCGGTGTGCTGCTCTTGAAATTGCATGCGCAGCAACTGGCGAAGTAAGAAATATAAATACTATTCCGAGTACTGCCTTAAAGCCAAAGCTTGTAAATCCCTGGATGAATAATACTCCAAGCAAAATTCCTGCTGAACCGAATGTGACGCATTTTGTTGCGGCCTGAAGCCTGTTATAAACATCCGGAAGCCTTACTAATCCAAGAACGCCAAGGAAATCAAAGGCAACTCCGATGCATATTAAAATTATTCCGATAGTTTCATTAATCATCTAACTGCCTCCCTTCAAGAATTTTTGCAAATGAAATTGAAGCAACGAAACTTAACAGCGCCCAGATTAAACCAATATCCATAAAGAATGATTCTTTGTAGTATAATCCCAAAAGCGCAAGCATTCCTATAATCAATATCCCAAGAATATCTACGGCAATAATTCTATCTGCCGGAGTTGGCCCGATGATTACACGGTAAAGAATAAATAATGCTGCAAAAAGTATAACGTTTATCAACTTGACAAGTAGTTCTCCCTGGTAGTAGAAGAAATTGAAATATATAAAGACCAGAAGTAATAATACTCCTATTATCCATCTTAGAAATTTCATTCAAACACCTCCGAAAGAATTTTGTCAAACTTAAGAGATATGTTTCTTGTGTTTTCAGTAATGTCTGTTGGTTCTTTAGAAACGATATCAATCCAGTGTATATATAATTCTCCTGCCTCGGGATTTATATCAACCGACATTGTACCCGGTGTTAATGTAATTGAATCGGCAAGAACAGTAAGTGCTGATTCTTTAGTAAGAGTTGTTTTAATTTTTACAATACCTGGTTTAATCGGCAACATTGGATGAAGCACTATGTAAGCAACATGCAGGTTGGCTTTTATCATCTCCCAGATAAAAACAAAAAGATATTTGATAAATGCCAGAATCCTAGGTAATAATTTTTTCTTCTTAACTGTTGTAATAAGAAACCTTCCTGCGATTAAAGAAACAGCTAGTGACAAAACCAGACCGGTAATAACCTCCTGAATATCCGATGCAGAGGTAAGTGCTATCCATACTAAAAATGAAAGCACAAAAACTGTAAGCTTACTTTTTGTTTCAAGTTTCATTTTACTTTCCGGCAACAAGATTTATATAATTAGTTTTATTCATTATAACATTAACAACAGGATCTAAAGTAACTTCTTTTATCCCGGGAACAACAAGAAGACTTGTGGCAAGACATAACACAGCAAGAATTATCATAGCGGATTTCATTCTCCATCCAATCTTAACATCCGAGTGTTCAACAATATTTTCACCTCTGAAGCCATACCGTTGTACCTTCATGAATGAAGCAAGGGTAAGAATGCTGCCAAGCACGGCAAACAATGCATAAACCGGGTGACCAATCTGAATTGCCGCGATGATTATAATAAGCTTACTGAAGAATCCGTTAAATGGCGGAATGCCTGATATTGATAATGATGCAACAAGAGAAGTGCTCGTAGTATAAGGTAAAAGCTTTGTTAAGTTTCCCATCTTTCTTAAATCTCTTGTGTTAAGCACCATTTCAACTGTACCTGCATTGTAAAACAAAAGAGATTTAAAAATTGCATGATTAAATAAGTGAAATATTGCACCTAATATTCCCAAAGGTGTTGCTAACCCTATTCCCAATAAAATATATCCAATCTGACTAATACTATGGTAAGCAAGCAACCGTTTTAAATCCCATTGCCCGATTGCCAGAAGTACGCCTACCATTATCGAAACAGCACCCAGGATAAGAAAGGCGTCTGTAAATATTTTTGGAGCGCCAAGTATATTATAGAAAATTCTTATTATGACGTAAATGCCGAGAGCTTTAATTAAAACTCCGGAAAGCATGGAAGAGATGGGTGCGGGAGCCGATGAGTGAGCATCCGGAAGCCATGCATGGAAAGGCATTATTGCCGCTTTAAGTCCAAATCCGGCAAGAAAGAGCCCGCCAATCCAGTTTACTACTTTGGGGTCAACATTTTTAATTGTTTCTGCAACCATTGCCATATTTAAATTTGATGTAGCACTATAAGTTACTCCGATTGCAATTAAAATAATTGTTGATGAAACCGAACCCATTACTGCGTACTTAAAGGACGCTTCAAACTCTTCGGCTTTACCACCGTATGCTACTAAAGCGAAAGCAGCAAACAATGCAATTTCCATGAAGACGAAAAGATTAAATAAATCTCCCGTTATAATAACACCGTTCATTCCTGTTACAAGAAGCATAAACAAGGAGTAGTATCGCCAGTCTTCACGCATATGACGAATATAGTTGACCGAAAATAAAAGTGATGTGAAAGTAATTATACTTACCATAATAAGAACAAACGATGAAAGAGAATCAACGACAAGGACGATTCCAATTGGCAAATTCCACCCGCTCATTGAATAAGTTTGAGCCTGATTTCTGCCGGTTATAAAAACAAAAACGGAAAGAATCATAATAACAATTGAGGATACAAAAGATAATATTACGGCCCAATCGTCTTTTTCACTTGCTATCAGCGTTATTATAAATGCGGCCAGCAAGGGGATAATAATAAAATATGGAAGTATCATCCTTGCAGCCTCCTTATCTTAGTAATATCAAATGTTTTATACTTATCGAAGATTTTAATAGCAAGGGCTACAATCATTGCCGTTGTTCCTAATTCAATTACAATTGATGTCAACACCAAAGCCTGAGGCAGAGGATCTACCATGCTTACCACTTCTTTTCCTTCTGAAAGAATCGGGTATATCGAGTTAGCCTTATAACCGACAAGAACTAAAAATAGATTTGCCGCATAACCCATTATTCCAAGTGACAAAATAATTTTTACAATATCTCTTTTAGTTAATACTCCGTATAAACCAACAAGAAAGAGAATGAAGCAGAGAACATAAATTGTCATATCTATTCTCCTTTCTCAGTTTTTACTTTTGCCAGGAACCAGACGACAAGAAAAAGAGTAAGTCCCACTTTAACGCCAATTATTATATTCAACGGTAATATTGTTCCTGAACTGATAAGGTGAAAAACTGTTCCGTGATTAATAAAATTTGCCAGGAATGAACCACCCAGACTGATTCCCAGAATTCCCATAATAAGAAACAATGTTGCAGCAGTTGCCTCAACATCCTGTAGCAGGGGAATGTTTAGCCAGCCGGTAGTGTAGTCGCTCCCGTAAGCCAGCATAACATTTAAAAGCGCAAGGGCAATAATTACACCACCGCCAAATCCCCCGCCTGGAGTTAAATGACCATGAAAGATTATATAAAACCCATATAGTATAATAAGCCAGACTGTAATTCTTGTAACAGTTTTAACAATAATTGTCATTCCTTCATGCTTTTCCATTGCTGCCTTCCTTCTCAGGAGTTTTTTTAATTCGCAGGATTGTTAATGTGCCGAGTATCGCGGAAAATAAAACAGTTACTTCGCCAAGAGTATCGTACGCACGATAATCCAGAATTATTGCTGCTACAAGGTTTGCCGCTCCTGTTTGTCCCGCACCGTTATCAAGGTAGTATTGAGCCGTGCTCATTATCGGCTTCCCGAATTCAGGGATGGAGTTGAGAACTGAAATTGTGAAATATAAAACAGCGCCAAGTGTAATGATTGTTAATCCGATCATAATCATGTTAACTTTTGATGGTTCTTCCTGGTGATAGTCTTTTTTTATGAAAGCTTTAATGAGAATAATAAGAGCAAAGATTTCAAACAGAAACTGGACAACAGCCAGATCGGGAGCCTGCAAAAAAAGGAATGAGATTGATACACCAAGTCCAACAACACCAACAGCTACAATTGAAGAAAGTATATCCTTTATTTCAAGCGCAACAATTGATGCAACGATCATAAAAATGAGAATGAATGTAATCCAAGTTTCAACAGGCATATGCGCTCCGTCTTTATTTAGGTGAACAAGAACACCGTACTGATATGTACTTCGTCATTCACTATTTCTTACTTGCCTGTGCAAGCAGGTTCGATATTCGAAGTTCTCTTAATAACGAATATCGGACACTGAATATCGAACACCGAAGTAACTTCATCTTACTACCGGATTATTAAAATGAACAATAGCATTCCCGCGATAATATAAAGTACATAAAGTTGTAATTGCCCGGGATGAGCTTTCTGAAAAGTGTGCGAGAATCCAAATGTAATTTTGGAACCAACATCATAAATATCAAAGTATTTTTTCTCTGCCCAATCGTAAATTGATTTAAGCAGTTTCATGTTTCTTATTTCATTGTAGAATTCTGTACCGGCAATTCTGAATTTTTCAGCAGCGGACATTCCGCCAAGATAGACCTCATCATATTTTACTTTTACAGTTAATAAGAAAATAAAAATTCCCAAAGCAAATCCTATCAGGAACAAAATGATAATAAGCTGCGGATTGTACAATCCGGCAAAGGCAGGAATACTATATCCAACAGCCTCAACAGCCGGGTAAATAAATTTTTGTAATGGTAATTCAACAGCAAAAATTCCGAACACGATACAAAGCAAAGAAAGTAAACCTGTAGCAATCCATTGATTAGCTGAAGTTTCTTTAATGTCCTTATGAATTTCAGGGCGTCTGCCAAGATAAATAGCATGAATAAATTTCATAAAACTTGCCAGTGTAAGAGCACTTCCGAAGATTGCAAGAATAATGCATATAAGCATCCAAATCTGATAACCGGCAGTAAGCTCTCTTGTTTTTTCAAGCAAGCCCTGGTAAATCATCCACTTTGAAAAGAAACCATTAAACGGTGGAATCCCTGAAATTGATAATGCGCCAATTAAAGTCATTATAAACGTTGCAGGCATATTTTTACCAAGTCCGCCAAGGTAGTCAAGTTCATTTGTGCCAGTCTGTTTTTCAACCGAGCCGAGAGATAAGAAGAGAGTTGATTTATAAATTGTATGATTTACCATATGGAACAAACCACCGGCAAATGCAAGAACACTTCCGCTTCCGATTCCCATTATCATATATCCGACCTGACTTACGGCGTGATAACCAAGAAGTTTTCGCCCATTATGCTGATTCATAGCCATCATAACGGCAGATACTAAAGTAATTGCTCCAATAGTAATTATTATTAGATGAATCAGAATATTCAAAACAAAAAAGACGGTTACCATTTTTGCCAGGAGATAAATACCCAGAAGTTTATCTAAAGAAGCCGGCAGAAAGGCAACGCTTTCAATAGGAGCCTCCTTACTAAAATCCGGCACCCAGGTGTGAAAGGGAAATCCACCTGCTTTCGCAAATGCAGCAACAAGCAAAAATAAAAATGCTATATAAGAAAGTTCACCCTCAAAGTTCAACCTATAAGCAGATAAACTTCCGTTTGCTTCAGGCTTCAGAAACAACATAATGGCGATGCCCATTATTAGAAATGCATCGCTTCCTCCGACAATAATAAAAGTTTTCTTGGCAGCGGCAGGTGCATTAAGAGTTTTTCCCAAAGTACCGAACATATATAAGGTTAAACCTGAAAGTCCCCAGAAGATAATAAAGCTGAAGATGTTTTCACTTAATACTGCGCCGTTGCAAAACGAAACTGTAAAAGGGTAGAGTACGAAGAATTTTTTTTCAATTTCTTTTTCAATTCCTTTAAGTGAAAATAAAAGAATTATAAAACCAAGCACCTGGATAAAAACAATAATAAGTAGTTTCATTTCATCTAAACTAAAGAGTATTGTTCCGAAGAAAGAAAACTCAACTCCTCCGAACAGAAATATCATAACCAATAAGAAAATTGTATATGAGGAGGCAACAAATGCCAACAGTTTGCCGATGTAAGATGGAAGCAGGATATTAATTGTTGCGATGAGAAGAGGAATAAACACTAACAGAAACAATAAATTACTTTCCATTGATTTCACTCCTTATCATTTCCGTTTTTGCCTTGGATAATTTTAATAAATCAATTTTGAACGGATCGCGGTCTTTATTCTTTATTTTAATCGAACGTTCCGTACAGCAGTAGCAAGGATCAACAGCGGCAAGTGTAATTAGGGCATCAGCAATTGGTATTCCCTTACACGATGCCTGGAAAGTTGGAATGTTTGAGAAACTGGGAGCCCGCACTTTATGCCTGACCGGTCTGTTAGTTCCATCTGAACGAATATAATGGAATACCTCTCCGCGTGGAGCTTCATATCTGCCAATACCTTCGCCCGGAGAAATTTCTTTTATATTATTAATAAATGGACCTTTTTCCGCTTTTAATTTCTCAAGACATTGTCTTACTATTTTAATTGATTCGAGCATTTCAACAACTCGTAAAATCAATTTATCGTAAACATCGCCGTTGTTAAGAACTACTTCGTTGAACTCTACCAAATCATACGCGTCTGTTGGTTCATCTTTTCTTACATCCGTATGTATTCCTGAAGCTCTGGCTACAGGGCCAACAGCACAAAAATCTATTGCCGCCTGCTTAGAGAGAATACCAACACCTTTTAATCGTGTATGCAAAACCGGATCATCATTTGCTGCTTTTGCAATCATATTTAATTTTTGTTCAAGTTCTATAAGTATGTTAGAAAGTCCGGGGATTTTTTCCGGGTCTACATCTTTTGCAACGCCGCCAACCCGCATCATTCCGTAATGATTTCTGTTCCCGGAAATAATCTCAAACATCTGAAGTACAGGTTCCCGGTATTTCCATGCCCACATCCATAAAGTATCATATCCAATAAAATGACCCGCTAATCCAAGCCAGAGAAGATGACTGTGTATCCGTTCAAGTTCACCAATCAGGGTTCTGATATATCTTGCCCGGATTGGAATTTCGATATTATCAATATCTTCAATTGCATGTACACAAGCCAAAGGATGAGAAGTTGAGCAGATACCGCAGATTCTTTCTACAAGATAAATTGATTGCGTGAATGATTTAGTCTCGGAAATTCTCTCGTGACCGCGGTGCATCCAGCCGATTTCGAGGTCGATATCAACTACAGTTTCACCGTCTACAATAAGAGTAAAATATTCTGCCTCCTCCAGCAAGGGATGAAACGGGCCAAGCGGTATAGTGTTTTTGTCCATAATAAATTCACATTAAATTTTTAAGGTTATTGGTTTTATTTTAAATTGATTCTCCGCTCTTAAGAAAGTTTTGTTATTCTTAAAGGATGCTTTATTCCACCGGGATGGTTGAGCGTTAATAATGGTTCTTTGCGCGGATGTCCTTCAAAATTGATTCCGTACATTTCACTCATTTCTCTTTCAATCCATTCCGCTCCCTTTACAATTGGTGTAATCGAATTCATTTGCGGATGCTCTTTATCAGTCATTAAAATCCTTGGGCAAAAATAACAACCGCTTTCATCGTGGGAAAAATGATACAGCACTTCAATACTGCTGTAATTTTCAATTGCAGTTGCAGTTGAAAGCCGGCAGCCCATCGTAACAAATAAATAATCAACCACGTTGTGAAGATTTTCATTTGATACTACAAAGTAAAAACGATTTTTCTTCTTTATGTACTTACTTATTTTATTCTCCATTACCGAAATGAATTCTTCAATTTTATCCATTTAATACCTCAATTAGTTTTGCAACACCTTCAATCATTGCTTCCGGTTTAGGAGGGCAGCCGGGTATATAGAGATTTACAGGTATGATATCCTCGCGTTTTTCTACAACATTATAGCTCTCTTTAAAGCAACAGCCGGATGCTGGACAACTTCCAATAGCAACAACAAATACGGGTTTGGGTGCCTGCTCATAAAGTTTCTTAATTCTTGGAGCAACCTTTTGATTGATTACTCCGCTTAGAAGCAGCACATCGGCATGACGGACAGAGCCAACTAATTTAATTCCGAACCTCTCCAAATCATATTTGGGTGTAAGCAAATCAAGAATTTCGATGTCACAATTATTGCAAGGTGAACCGCTTACATGAAATACCCATATCGATTTTGCGAGCCGTTTATTGTACCAACTCATCAGTACCTCTTATTTAGAACTTTTATTAATATCCAAATACCGCAAGAACTACTGCAATAAAACTTAGTCCTGCAGCGTATCTCCAAAAGAAATTGAGTGCCGTATCAATTCTTATTCTGGGATTTGTATTTTTTATAATTATCATCACAACCACAATTAGCAAATACTTAAGTATGCTCCATAGAATATTAATTCCGTAAAAATTAAATCCGCCTAGGAAAAGAGAGATTAAAAGAAATGGAAAAACAACATACATCATCAGGTTGTTCAGTTTCCAGAATGCAAGCGGCGGGCCGCTGTATTCCATAAATGGCCCCTCGACTATTTCTGTTTCGGCTTCGGGAATATGAAACGGCGGTAAAGTCATTTTAGCCTGTATGCAGAGTATTGAAATTATAAATGCAATTAGTCCTGAGATTGAACCGGCAAAAGCGCCATAGTTTTCCTGTGTTGATAGTATTGAATTAAAATCAATTTGATAATTGGATTTTATAATCGGGACGAGGCAAACAAGAATAAATGCAAGTTCATCGGCTAATAAAAGTTTTATCTCTCTTCCGGCGCCAATACTTGAATATACATTTCCGCTTGAAGCTCCGCCAAGAATAACCATTACAGAGTAAATCATCAGCAGGTACATTACAACCAGCAAGTCTCCGCCAAAGCTGATATTAAAGAATAGCGGTACGCCGATAATCGCAGAAACTAAAGTCAGCATTCCAAATGCTATAAACGGAGCAAGAAGGAATAATGAATGAATTCCATCTTTTACAATTACCGTTTCTTTTCCAAGCAGTTTAAAGAAATCATTAAAGTTTTGGAAGAAAGGAGGACCAACACGAAACTGAAAACGCGCAGAGACTTTCCTGTCTACCCAACCTATTACCATTCCCATTACACTTGTAAACAAAAAACCGGGAAAAATTAAGAGATAAAATAAGTATTCTGTTTTCATAAGTGACCTTCCTTCTTTAACCAGCTTCCGGATTTTACGGCAAGATGCTTCCCGGCAAAGTATAAATGTTCCTTGGTATTTTCATTTTCAAGTTCAACCATGCTAAATGAATTATTGGGGGAAGTTTTTACGCAGGATGGTAGATAATCAGGGTCGTCATTTAATTGATTAAGACAGTAATCGCAGTTTGCGGTTATATAATTAATCACCTCGGGAAATATTGTACCGAACGGGCAGGCAAGAGTACAGCTTTTACATCCAACACATCGCATGTTGTATCTTTTAATTAAACCGTTATCCTGGTGTTCAAGCGCTTCTTTGGGACAAGCATCTACACAGAAAGCTTCTTTGCATTGCCTGCAATAAACAGCGAACTCTGCAATCTCTAATAATGTGAACTGCCCATTATTTTTCCTGTGATAAAAATATTCGCACTTAATTTCTTCGGGCTTACAGCCGGAGTTAAGCAATTCCGGTATGTTGATGAGTAAACGTTTCATTCCCAAATTGCCTCCTCGTTTTTAATCTGATCGTAAGTAAAAACGGGTCCGTCTTTACAGGCATAATAGCCGCCAATTACGCAATGCCTGCACTGCCCAAATCCGCAGTACATTTTCTTTTCCATCGAGAGGTAAAGATTATTTTCTTCATAACCGTACTTTAACAAATCCATTGTACCGAACTTCATCATAACCGGCGGGCCGCAAACAATAGCAGGATTACCTTTAGGATTTATTTTAACTTTCTGAAGAAGTTTAGTAACAAGACATACTTCTTCATCCCAGGATTCTCCATCGGGAACAATATCAACAGCCCTGTAGAAATTTACTTTGCTGTAGCTTCGCCACGATTCAACTAAATTTTTGTAGATGCAATCTTTTGGAGTTTTTGCTCCTGCAAGAAAAGTTATACTGTTATACTTGTCCAAATCTTCCAGCAGGGTTAGAAACAATGAACGCAGTGGTGCTAAACCGCAACCACCGCCAAGAATTAAAATATCTTTTCCTTCAAATTTTTCTAAAGGATATCTCGAACCGTACGGACCCCTTAAACCAACTGTATCCCCGACTTTTGCTTTGTGAACATATTCGGTTACAAAGCCGGTCTTCATAATTGTAATGTCAAGCTTATCAGAAACATAATGTGAGGAAGATGGAGTAAACGGGCCTTCACCAATTCCAGGGATGGACAGTTCAACAAATTGTCCTGTCTTGAAATAGATTGGTTTACTTGGTTGTAATGATAAAGTCCTTATTAAAGGAGATTCCTGAATTACATCATAAATTTGTGCCTGAATTACTTCATATTGGTTTAGCATTTTTATTTCCTGTTAAACTTATTTTTCAGTTAACTCTTTCTGAAGTTGAATTTGATTATAAACCGTTTCTCTGAAATCTATTTTTGCCGGGCATACTTCCGAGCATCTTCCGCAGCCTGTACAGCCTAATTCGTCAAAGTTGCTCTGGAAATAAATATGCTTGCATAAATATCGATGCCTGAATCGTTCATACATTTTGGGTCTTGGTGTTGCTCCTCCGGCTACACGCGCATAGCCATTTAACTGGCAGGAATCATACGATCGTACTTTTACAAATTGTTCAAGCTTTGAATCATCATTAAGAATAAGACAATAACAGGAGGGACAGATGTTTGTGCAACCACCGCAGCCAACACATTCCTTTGAATCATCTTTCCAGGAGTTGATCGGATTCTTCTTCAGATTTATATAATTGTCATTGAATTCAAACTTCTTGTTATGTTCAATAAGCTTTGTCTCAACGCGGTTTCTTAGTGTTTTTACTTTGCTTAAATCATCATCGGTATGGTTTGTTATGTGGATATGCTTCTTCATTAATTCTAGTAGAACTTCACCCTTTTCTGAACCTGTGGTTATTAAATAGTTGCCATTAGTAGGTGATAGGTTTAAATCAAATCCGCTTTCCGAATACGGTTTACCGTTCTTTAGGTTACAATGACAGTATTCTCCAATCTCAGTACAGTCGGATGTAATTACTGTTATATTCTCTCTCCATTGCTTATAGTCGGGGTCAACGAAATCCGCATTTATTAGTGCTTTATCAAGTATCTGCAAGGCTTTAAGGTCGCAAGCCTTCACTCCAACAAGCAGTAACTTTTCATTTAACTTTCCGGATGGATAAACTTTTTGACGTGGCAGATAGTAGAGGATTTTTACCGGCTCTATAGAATGAAATGAATCCAGTACTACGTTAGAATCCTCTTTCAGAACGGACAGATTACGGGTTATTACACCGGCAGATTCCTTTTCGGTTACAACTATAACCTTTTGATATCCAATCAATTTTTCTGACTGGACAGAATGTAGGAACGAGATAAAGTCACTTCCGGAAATTACCATACATTTACCTCCGATAGAAAAACAGCATTTATCACTTACAATAGAAAATTAACTTCTAAGCAGCAGCAGTTTTTTCAATAATAGAGATAATGTTTCGGGAAGACCTCGGTACAATAGTTATCAAGACAGAAGTTTGCCTTCGGGAACCATTGCAATAATTTAAATCAGAATTAAAGAGCCGATAAAAAAATAATTTAAAACCGTAACAGTACAACGGATCTTATGTCGCTTGTTTTATTCCACTAAAACTTTTTTGTAATAAGAAGAAATAAATATATATAAATGTTCCTTTATAACTCGGACAGAATTGAAACGAAAGCAGAAGCCCTAAAATGATATGTTCATAGAATTGTCTTGTCCTTTTCATTATTGTCAGCATGTTTATATCTAAATATTTTCAGAAAACACATAAAATTAAAATCGGCCAAGGACGTCCGTTTTGCATCCAAATTTTAACGCATTAAAATTTTAAAGTCAAGATGAATTTCAATTTGACTTCTATCCGGGTTTTAAAATTTAAAAGGGACTTTTTCTTATTTGGCCTAATTCAAGTTGTTTTCTATGAAAGAAGTAAAAATGTAAGAGTTTAACATGACTTTGAAAAATATGTTTTTAAAAGGTTCTGTATCCCGAATTTTAATTCCTATTACTTGGAATTTAAAAAGGACGGTTTTGTCAGAAATTAGAAAAAGTTGCTTTATAAGTACGCATTTAGTTGGTAAATATAAATGGCAAAAAAGTTGGTATTTATAAATACTAACTTTATGAGAAAGAATTGATCGAATTTAATTTATCGTCGGATGAACCCATTTTCCCTATTGGCACTGCAGCAAGGCTTCTTAATATTTCTGTTCATACTCTGCGAATGTATGAAAGGGAAGGTCTGTTTGTTCCATTTAAAAAAGAATCAAGCCAAAGATTATTTTCCAAAACAGACATAGAACGAATCGAGTGTATTCGTAATGCCATAAATGAATCCAAAATAAGTATTAATGGAATTAAAACAATCTACTCACTTATTCCCTGTTGGGAAGTAATTAAATGTTCTGACAAAGACAGGAAGAAATGCAGCGCGTTCAATTCACATAACCAGCCATGCTGGGCGGAAAAACATAAGGGTACAACCTGTGAAAAAAGAGATTGCCGCAGTTGCAATGTTTATAAAGATTATTCCGAGTGCGGTAAAGTAAAAGATCTGATAAAAAACTTTACAATCAAAAAATAATTAATAAATAGCCTCGTAGGCACAAACAATTACTGTAGTAATATGAAAAAAATCTTATTGTTCTTAGTAATACTGGGAATATTGATAGCCAGTGCTGTTAGTATACTTTCTTCAAAAGTAAGTGAGCCGGTACAATTATCAATTCTAAAAACCAACTTAGCCAAAAAATCATTGCAGCCGGCAGATCACACAAAATTTCCGGTGCTTCAGAAAAAATTCAACTCACCCCGTGAAGTTACCGGGGCATGTCTTTCCTGCCATACAGAAAGAGGCAAAGAGGTAATGCATTCAAATCATTGGAATTGGGAACGCGAAGAATATGTAGCGGGTAGAGGTATCGTATATCTTGGAAAGAAGAATGCAATTAATAATTTCTGTATTGGTGTAGAAGGAAACGAACAAAGCTGCGCAAAATGCCATATTGGTTTTGGTATGACAGACAAGACTTTTTCTTATACCGATGAAAAAAATATTGATTGCCTTGTATGTCACGATAATACAGAAACATATGCAAAAGCACCTGAAAAAGGCGGCGCACCGGATCCTAATTTAGATCTTAATAACATTGCACAACATGTTGGAGAACCCAAACGCTCCAATTGCGGAGTTTGCCATTTCTTTGGTGGTGGCGGTAATAATGTAAAGCATGGCGATCTTGAACAGTCAATGTTTGAACCTGTTAAAGATGTTGATATTCATATGGCTGTGGATGGTATGAATTTGAGCTGCATCGCTTGCCATAAAACGGAAAACCATATGATTAGCGGAAAAATGTACTCTCTTTCATCAATGAACAGGAACCGTGCAACATGCGAGGAATGCCATTTGGATAATCCTCACACTGATGAAATACTTAATAAACATACATTCAAAGTTGCCTGCCAGACATGCCATATTCCTGAATATGCAAAAGTAAATGCAACTAAAACAGATTGGGATTGGTCAACAGCCGGCAAATTAAAAGATGGGCAACCTTTTGAGATTGATGACAAAGATGGTAATCATACCTATCTTTCAATAAAAGGAAGTTTTAAATGGGGAAAAAATCTTAAACCTGATTATATCTGGTTTAACGGTACTGCCAGCCATTATCTTCTTGGTGATGTTGTAAACGATACAACAAAACCTCTTGTACTAAATGAACTTCATGGTTCTTATAATGATCGGGATTCTAAAATTATTCCTGTAAAAATTCACAGGGCAAGGCAGCCGTTTGATCCTGTAAATAAAATGATAATTCAGCCAAAACTATTTTCTGATAAAACAGGAGAAGGTGCGTTATGGAAAGATTTTGACTGGATGCGTGCTGCCGAAGTAGGAATGAAAGATGTTAATCTTCCTTTTAGCGGCAGGATTGCCTTTATAAACACTGAAATGTACTGGCCTGTAAACCATATGGTCTCTTCCAAAGATAAATCCGTACAATGTAATGAATGCCACGCCCGCGAAAACAGCAGACTTGCAGGCCTTAAAGATTTTTATATGCCGGCAAGAGATTATAGTCCTTTTATTGAAACTGCTGGAAGCTCAATAATAATAATATCACTTTTAGGCGTTTTCATTCATGGTACAGTCCGGGTAATCTCAACAAGAAAACATAGAAAGAGAGGATAGTATGAAACAGAAAGTTTATATATACAAAGCCTTTGAACGCTTCTGGCATTGGATGCAGGCTATAATTATTTTCTTCCTTGCACTTACAGGATTCGAAATTCACGGGTCTGTAAATTTCTTCGGATATCAGAATGCGGTCAAGTATCATAATATTGCTGCTTATGCATTTATTGTTCTTATTGTGTTTGCAATCTTCTGGCATTTCTCTACAGGTGAATGGAAACAATATCTTCCCACTGTCAAAAATATGAGAGCACAAATCAACTTTTACCTCATAGGTATTTTTAAAAATGCTCCTCATCCAATTAAGAAGACAGTGCTTAGTAAGCTTAATCCTTTGCAAAAACTTGTTTACCTTGCGTTAAAAATTCTTGTTATTCCAACAATGGTTATATCAGGTTTGCTATATATGTTTTATCGTTATCCTCAAAAGGGAAGCATTGAAGTGCTGAACATTGACTCGGTTGAGGTTATTGCTTTATTTCATACGGCAGGAGCATTTGTGCTTATTGCGTTCGTAATTGTACATCTTTACCTGATAACAACCGGAACCTCAATCACATCAAACCTTAAGGCAATGATTACCGGATACGAAGAACTTGAACATCATGACCATATTGAAGTTAATAAATCGACAGAAATTAAAACGGAAAATAATTTTCCGATTGAACCAGAAGAGGTGGTTAAATGAATGAAACAAAATATATGAATCCTTACTTAGCCGGATTCTTTTTGGGATTAGTACTGCTTGCAACAATTTATATAACGGGCCGTGGACTTGGGGCAAGCGGAGCAGTTAAAAGTGCTGTTGTTGCAACCGTAGAAACTGTTGCACCCGCCCATACTGCAGATACAAAATTTTATAAGGAATATTCAGAAGAACATCCGGGGAACCCATTGAAGAACTGGCTCGTATTTGAGGTTATTGGTGTTATTATCGGCGCATTTATTTCGGGACTGATTTCCAACAGACTTAGATTTGAGTTTGAACATTCACCTAAGATTAAATCCAGGACAAGAGTTGTTGGTGCATTAGTCGGTGGTGCTTTATTCGGATTTGGAGCCCAGCTTGGCAGGGGCTGTACAAGTGGTTCTGCTTTAAGCGGAATGGCTGTTCTTTCAACCGGCGGCATCTTAACAATGATGGCAATCTTTGGTGGTGCTTATGCTTTTGCGTATTTCTTTAGAAAACTCTGGTTATAAGGTAAGGAGAATATTATGGGACCATTAGTGCCTGAAATAATTGGAAATGAATTGAACTATATCGTTGCCCTGTTCGTGGGTATTGGCTTTGGATTTATTCTTGAACAGGCTGGATTTTCAACTTCTAAAAAACTTGTTGGTTTATTTTACGGTTACGATTTTACAGTACTTAGGGTTTTCTTTACGGCAGGTGTAACAGCAATGATTGGAGTAATTGCTCTGAACCACTTCGGACTGATTGACATTAATCTTGTTTACGTTAATCCTACTTTTCTATGGTCTGCAATTGTTGGTGGTATAATAATGGGGCTTGGATTTGTAATAGGTGGTTACTGCCCCGGTACAAGTGTATGTGCCGCTGCAATTGGTAAAACCGATGCAATGGTTTTTATTGCAGGCTCATTCCTTGGAGTGTTTGTTTTTGCAGAAGGTTATCCCGTTTTCGAAGGTTTATATAAAGCATCAAACTGGGGAAGTCCAAGATTATTTGAATCATTGGGCATTTCACAGGCGTTGTTTGCTTTTCTTTTAATTGTTGTTGCTGTAGGTGCATTTTGGATGACTACTTCAATTGAAAATAAAGTAAACGGCAAACCGAATCCTGAGTTTAAACCAATTAAACTTTATGTGGGGCTCACAGGTATTGCATTTGTCGTTGCACTTTCTGCTTTTATTCTGCCCGATAGAAGAGAAGAATTAATTAATAAAGTTTCAGATGAAAGTTATATTAAAACATCTGATGTTAGACTAATGACTAACGATGAACTTGCTTTCCGCCTAATTGACGATGATAATGATCTTCAGATAATTGATATGAGAACCGCAAAAGAGTTTAACCAGATGAGTCTTCCTAAATCCACTAACTTTACTTTACAGAACCTGTTTGATAAAGAAGCACATCAGCTTTTATCTCTTAAAGGAAAGAGAAATGTATTTATGGGTAACAAGCTGATTGACTCTAAAAAAGCGGCGCTGCTTGCAATGGAACTTGGCTATAAAGATGTTTACGCTCTGGAAGGTGGTCTGAATAAATTTAAGACGGATATTATTGAGTTTACTCATCCTCAACA
This sequence comes from uncultured Melioribacter sp., assembly GCA_964537965.1. Lineage (GTDB taxonomy): Bacteria > Bacteroidota > Ignavibacteria > Ignavibacteriales > SURF-24 > SURF-24. Next base: position 19,545 of record CAZIDB010000023.1, read on the forward strand.
TGTTAATTCAAGGAATGAAGCGGATACATATCGTTTCAGAATTAAAGCTAAAGAAATATTGCCTGTACTTATAATGGAAAACAAATTGAAACAAGCCGGTACAGTAAAAGTTAAACCCAAACGGGTAATCGGCGGATGCTAAATTTTCGTAATCTTCAGAAGAATTTTTTCCGCTAAAGATTTGAAGGAGTAATTAATAAGTTTTATTGTGAACCAATTGATATAAACAATTTTATCTTTCGGCAATAATTTTTTCTGCGCGTTCAAACATGTTTGGGTAAAGATTCAATGGGACTTTTTCTTTTCCAAGAGCTTCTTTTACTTTATGCCTTGCACAATCCATAAATGATCCGGTGCAATATTTTTCCTTATAAAGTTTGGCAAGCGCGCTTTCTAATGGCATTTTGTCATTAAAGAAAAGGCAGCCCGGCAAACAGTCACAATCAGCCATTTGATTCTTCCTTAATTTGTGAAAAGACAAATAATTATCGGTTAATTTGATAATTTTTTTAGGTGTTGTAAGCGATAGATTTTAAGGTTTGCTGTGCTGTAATAAGAGAAATGTTGAAAGTAAGAGAAATGTTGAAAGTAAGAGAAATGTTGAAAGTAAGAGAAGTGTTGAAAGTAAGAGAAATGTTGAATATCCAACCTGCCTGCCATCTCTTCAAATTTGAGGGTGGTCAGGCAGGCTTGAAGGTTTTATAACTTATTTGCCGCCTTGTTTGCCTTTGGGACCAGTGCCGTCGCAAACGCCTGTGCCGTATTTATGAAGTCCTGTTCCGTTACCTTTTCCTTTGCCAAAGCCTTTCTTGTTTCCTGTACCATCTTTAGGACCTAATCCTTTACCTTGTCTCTGGTCAGGAATACCATCTTTATTTGCATCAATCATATTATCGCAAATACCATCGCCGTTAGCATCAACAAAACGGGGACCCTGCTGGGTTTGTTTTGTATCTTTTACCTGGGCAGAAACATTTGAACTGAATGCTACTAATGCAAAGAGCATCATAAATATAGCGGCAAATTTTAATCGGGATGTTTTCATTTTATAACTCCTTTTTATATGTTGTTAATTGTTTTTGAGCTAACTCGGTTCTTTAAGTTCAAGCATCGTGCCGTTAGTATTTTATAGCTAATAGCAAATTATCAGTTCATGATTCGACTAATCTGTCGAAGTTGAATGCAGGGTTTGTCGAATAAGAATCATAATTTAATTTCGTTTCTCTTATATGAAGCTGAATTTAGTGTTTATGTAAAGGAACAATAATTGGATATTCTTTTATATGCTAAAATATTTTAAGATAAATCCGGATGTTAGTATTAAACCGAAGTACCTTGTGCTTCTTTCTTCAACTCTTGCAGTAATACTTGTTATTGTTACACTGTTTGATATTTACCAGGGGCAAAAAGATATTTATCAAACCAAAACGGAAGAAGCCGTTTCTTTGCTAAGATCAATTCAGAAATCAAGCGAAAATGTTTTTGTAAGTAATAAAGAAGTTGAAAAACTGCTGTCAGATAAACTTACGAACACTGCATATTTTATTTCAAATGAAGTTATGGGAAATAGAATATCCCAATCAGAACTTGATAACATTTCAAAGCAGACCGGGATTGATCACTTATATCTTTTTAAACCTGACAGAACAATTGAATTAACTAATTCTAATCATCCTTATTCCGGTTTAAACCTGACTGAATACGGAAGCGAATTAGATTCTCTGCAGAAAGGATTGATAAACAGTTTTGTTGCTGCCGGTATTTATGATGAAGAAGGCAATCAGCATTTTGCGGTTATTCATGAGCATGCAAATGGAAGGGGATTCATACTTGCATCAATTGAATCCGGCCGTTTGCTGGCTTTCCGCAAGAAGATTGGTTTGGGAAAACTGTTACAAAAAATTGCTGACGGCAAGGAAATAAAATATATTGCAATTCAGGATGACGAAGGAATAACAACAGCAGGCGGTGCAGTTAAACAACTTAGTGCAATCGAGGAAGATTCTTTCCTTAAAAATATCCTTGAACAAAAAATAATTTCTTCACGCGAAACTACTTTTCAGGACGATAAAATTCTTGAAGCAGTTAAACCATTTATTGTCGAGAATCAGATTCTTGGAGTTATAAGGATTGGAATTTCACTTGAATCTGTTCATAACCTTGTCCGCCGCTCTATTGTAAGAAGCATTATAATTTCGTTTGTTCTTCTTTTAACCGGAATAATTATCCTGATCTTCATAACAAACAATCAAAACTATTCAATCTTAAAAGAAGAATTTAAAAGGATACAAACATATACCGGCAACATCCTGGAAAGCATGTCCGACGGAGTGATTGCAGTGGATGCAAAAGGAAAGATTAATCTTTTTAATAACGGAGCAGAAAGAATATTTGGATTAACATCCGAACAGGTCATGGGCAAATCCTGCACTGAAATTATTCATGAACCTGAAAGCCTTATTGACATGACAATCACGGATAATAAAGAACTTGATTATTATGAACATACAATAGAAACCAAAACAGGCAAGAAGTTAATAATCGGCGGCAGCACTTCCATAATAAGAAATACAGATGAGAGTATAAATACAGTTGTAGCTGTTGTGCGGAATTTGACCGCCCAGCGCAGTGCGGAAGAAATACATAAACGCCAGGAAAAACTTTCTGCCATGGGCGAGCTTGCCGCTGGTGTAGCACATGAAATTAAAAATCCGCTTAACTCTATCGGTATTACTGTTCAAAGATTCGGTAAAGAATTTATTCCCGTTAACGACAGGGAAGAATATCTTGAACTTGTAAGAACAATGAAGCAGGAAGTAAACCGCGTAAGCAACATTATTAACCAGTTCCTAAAATTTGCAAGACCGGCTAAAGTTTTTAAACAAGTAGTAAACATGCAGGAGTTTATTTATGATGTTTATAAACCGTTCGAAAGCCTTGCAATGGAAAAGAAAATTAAGTTTACTTATCGCTGCGAAGATTTTGAAGCTAACATTGATTCCATTCAGATGAAACAGGCGCTGGACAACCTTATTCATAATGCGTTTGATGCGGTTGATAAAGAAGATGAAGTTAAGATTGAATCTTATCCGGCGGATAATAATCTAATCATTAAAATAAGTGATACCGGAAAAGGTATAAGCGAAGAACAGATAAGTAAAATTTTCAACCTTTACTTTACTACAAAGCCGCATGGAACAGGATTAGGATTGAGCATTGTAAACCAGATTGTGGCGGAACACAATGGTACAATCAAAGTGGATAGCAAAATAAATTCAGGAACAACATTCACAATAGAGATTCCATTAAAATGAATACATCTATCTTAATTATTGATGATGAAAAACCGCAGCGCGAATCCCTTGGCGGTTATTTTAAAAAGAAAAACTTTGATGTTCATCTTGCTGATTCCGGAAAGAGCGGAATTGAAAAAGCAAAATCTAATCTTATTGATATTGTTCTTACGGATTATAAAATGCCAGATATGACCGGCTACGATGTTCTACTTGAGATGAAAAAAATCAATCCTGCTATTGATGTAATTCTGATGACAGCATATGGTAACATTGAGACTGCAGTTGAAGCGATGAAAGCAGGCGCGTCAAGCTATCTTCAAAAACCTGTCAATCTTGATGAGCTTGATGTTCTTGTAGATCGTGCCCTGCTTGGAAAGCAGATTGTTTCTGAAAATAAAAAACTTAAAGAAGAACTTAGCGGTAAATTTAAATTTGATAACATTATCTACCAGAGCAGTGAACTTGAAGAAGCATTAAACATTGCAGGCAGAGTTGCCGGAAGCAATGCTGCAGTTCTGATAAGAGGTGAAAGCGGTACGGGAAAAGAATTATTTGCAAAGGCAATTCATTTTGCAAGCGATAGAAAGAATGAGCCCTTTATTACTGTTAACTGTGCAGCTTTACCGGAGACACTTCTTGAAAGCGAGATGTTTGGTTACGAAAAGGGCGCATTTACCGGTGCCGACCAGAAGCGGATTGGAAGATTTGAAGAAGCTAAAAGCGGAACAATATTTATTGATGAGGTCGGCGATGTTTCTCCTGCAATGCAGGTTAAACTTTTGCGTGTTCTTCAGGGTGGTGAGTTTTCCAGGCTTGGCTCTAATCAGGTTATTAAAACAAACGCAAGAATAATTACTGCAACAAACAGGAATCTTGAAAAGCTAATAAAAAGCAATTCCTTCAGAGAAGATTTTTATTACAGGATTAATGTTGTCTCAATAAATATTCCTCCTTTAAGGGAAAGAAGAGATGATATTCCCTTGCTTATAGATTTCTTTGTAAGAAAGTTTGATCATCCCGAAAAACAGTTAACCAGGGAAGCGCTGGACATTCTGATGAAATATGATTATCCCGGCAATGTACGCGAGCTTGAAAATATTGTTCAGCGTGCCTGTGTTCTTTCAAGAGGAAATACGATTTCAACAAATGACCTTCCGCTTAATGTAAGATCGCTAAAAGCAGAAAATAACAGTTCTGAATTTCAGCCAAGGATTGATGATATCAATCTGCAGGTGGAAGCTTTGGAAAAAGAAATTATTCAAATGGCATTAAAGGAAACAAACGGCAATCAATCCAAAGCGGCAAAGCTGCTTAATATTTCCGAAAGGAATCTCCGTTATAAACTTGAAAAGATGAAAACATAATTCGACTATTCTGCCGTCTCAACTCGGTAAATTGGTCTGGTGTGCAATTCAATGTTTCATTTTTACCTATTAAAAGAAATTATTTACCGGCACATAAATTGGACAAATGCTTGTATGAAAATGTTTATTAAAATATTACTCGTTATGATTTTCGCTTTAACTTCTCTGAATGCACAGGAAAAGACATCACCGGAAAAGAAACAGGAGAAAGTTGAACAGGAAAAGAAAGCTCCTCAAACGGATGAAACTGTTAAGACTGATAATCCCGAACAGAAATTTGTTGATAAAAATGGTGACGGTATTGATGATTCGAAACAGATGAAGGGAAAGATGAAAAGAAAGGGCAAGATGGATACGTTTGAAGATAAGGACGGCGATGGGATTAACGACAACCGGTGCCAGGGAATGGGCTGGGGTAAGGGAAGCCGAAAAGGACACGGAAAAAATTCAAGGTGAATGTTTGAACTTCTATAATAAATTCCTGATTGTATTTATAATCGCTGCAACAACAACGGTAAGAGCACAGCTTTCCGGTTCAGTTGGTTATTCACTTCTTTATGACGATAATCCTTTCAGAGAAATTTCAAGCAGCGAGGAATTTGTTAACTCAGTTTCTACCGATCTTAATTTTCAGCCATCCCCGGATAATGAATTTTATCTGATGTACCAGGGAAATGTTAATGCATTTAAAAATGTTGGCGATAGATTTTATCAGTATCATTCATTTGGATTGAACTATAGTGCTATCCTTGGTAATGCCGAAGAAGAAAATATTTTTATGGGTGCCGATTATGATATTAAGAAAGGAACATCCGACTACAGCATTTATGATTACAGTATGTATTCAGCTTACATAAACGGTAAGATTGATTTTACAGAAAATATTTTTGGTAAAATAGGTTACAGGCTTTCATCAAGAAATTATCCTTCACTTTACGATCTTACTCATTTTGAAAATCTTTTTTACGGTCAGGTATCAACTTTTTTCGAAACAAGGACAGGGCTATTCTTTGATATAGCTTTTGGCAATAAAAATTATTCAATGGTTGAAGAAACCAATGATTCTACTGGTATGATGGGCAAAGGAAAAGGCAAAGGTGCAATGGCTAAAGCAAACAATTATGAGAAGGATGTAAATGAGGCACAATTAAGAACAGCATTTAAAATTTCCCAGTCGGTTTTTGAAAACACAGGAATAAGTCTTTTCTATCTTAACAGATTTAACCTTAGCTCTTCCGGTAAGAATCTTCAGTCAGCGGATTTTATTTACTCCAGTGATACAGAACTCTGGGATGATCCTTATTCCTTTTCAAGCAATGAATATGGAATTACACTTACACAAAAACTTCCTCTAGAATTCATATTTAAACTATCTGCCGGATATTCACGCAGACATTACACTGTAAACCTTGCGGATTCACTTAACCTTACACAACGAATAGACGGCAAAGCCGAATACTGGCTGGGCATTTCAAAAACATTTGAGTCCGTTCCTTTATTTGAATCCCTTGAACTAACTTTTGATTATATGCTCATCAGGAACAATTCAAACATGTCTCTCTTCTCCTACAAAAACAACATTGCACATATCGGAATTGGATTGGAGTTTTAAATCCTTCAAGGTTCTCAGTTCAATTAACATAAGTAACCTTGAAGGTGCTTCATAACAGTGTAAGTTAGCTAAAATCTTCTAATCCCGAATACCGAACCATGCTTATTCAATTTGGGAATTAAACACTTTTTAGCGATTGATATTTCAGTTGATTTTGAATAGTAATTTCCCCAAACTTCCAACCAAGGTTTCAATTATTTCAACAATTATTATTTGAATCATCCGGATGGAGTCTTATTCATTTGCAAAAGAAAGACTCATATTGATGCCGGAGGCATCATACGTTGATAAAAGAATCAGGTCAAAAGATGTTCGACCCCTGCGGGGTCGTATGTGGATTGACGATATCTGGTGTTATCAACATATCATCCCTCCGGGATGAAGAGAATAGATTAATATGATTAAAGCCATTAAAGAAATATTTTTAATATGGAAAATAAACTATATGCTGATTCTGGCGGCATCAAACGTTGGTAGAAAAGAATGAGGGAAAATTGGAAACGCGGCACGGTCAGGATCTGTAATAGAAATTCTCAATCATAATTTGAAAATACCGGTATTTGTATTTTCTACTTGAATATGTCTAATGTGAATCATAAAAATCTATATAATGATAAATCAAATATCAGTCGCAAAAATTGATATTGATTTTAACATTTAATTTCCTCAAACTTCCAACCAAGGTTTTCAGGTTTAACTTACATAGCAATTTATTTCCAAATAATAGGTATAGAGGTTTAAAATGATATTACCTAAGAAAGCATTGATTACTTTTCTGTTTATATCTAACATTATTTTCGGTCAAAATTTATCAGTGGGTATTGTTTCTGGAATTAAATCATTTCCTGGTAACACCTATTATTCCAAAGACATTGGATGGCCGGGAATTTATGAGGTCAATGGTACAAAATCATGGTTTACTGGTTTGGGTTTTAGTAATGAATTAAATTTAGGAATAACAATAGATTATAGTTTATCTGACTTACCCATAGGATTTACACTTGACTTTAATTACTCACCTATGAATGGAAAAAGTATCTGGCCAGATTGGGATTTGAATAATCCCGAGTTACCTCCCACTTATAATGAAATAGAAGCCAGAATGGATTATTATTCTTTAGGACTTGGTTGCAAATATTTCTTTCCCTTAGAAAAATTCGAACCATATATCTCGGTTTCTGCTTTAATGAATTATTTCGGAGATGTTAAGAGTTATAGTAAAAAATATAATGTAGAAAATTTCGTAAACGATTATGGAAATAGATTTGGACTATCGATAGGTGCCGGCTTAAACTATAAGCTAACTCAATTAATTATTTTAAATGGTAATGTAGCGTTTGAAAAGAATAATTTAATAAATGCCAGGGAGGGTGAAGACGAGTTTAATACTTTAGTCTACAGATTTGGAATAGCGTTTAACATATTTTAATAATTTCTTCCGGCTGTCAGGAACCATTTCCTGACATACTGAAACAGTGTTAAGTTTTTTTTTATTGTTTCTTAAGCGTTTGCTCAATCTGATTATCTGCTTTAATAAAAAAAATAATAAGTTGAAAAAATTATAGGAGCTAAATGTTAAATATTTACCTTTTCTTCAAACAAAAAGGAAATCACATGAAATATTTATTGGTTCTTATAATATTATTTACTACAGCTTCATCTTTTGCTCAAACCACAACCTATTCCAAAGAAGAAGAAAGAATGGTCGCATTTGCCAACAATGGATTATCTTATGCGAAAAAATATGATTCGCTTTTGAACGTAAAGCCGGTAATTGATTCATGCCGGAGGTTTCTTAAGAAGTATCCAAGATCATTCGCAAAACCAAATGTGTTTTCTTACATGCTTGAAATGATAGTATTAATATCTAAAGATCTGGCAGAAATAAATCCCCTGATTGATTCAGTATTATACTACGACCAATTGCCGGTTACAAAACAGAGAATTGGTGAAATTCTAATAACAAGAAATCTTGACATTAAACGCGGAAGAGATTTAATAGCTGCTGCATTCTCCAAACTTACTGTGCCATATCATATTTATAATTCATATATGCTCATGGCAAAATCTGATATAACGTTGAGAAAATTTGCCTCGGCTAAAATAAATTATGAAAAAGCTTTGCAAACAGATTCTACGCGTGCCGAAGCATGGTATGAATATCTTGGATATCTGAATATGATGGAATTACCTAATGAAGCCGGTTCAGTTAGAAAAAAAATAATTGAATTAGAAAAAGAGGATAAACTACTTTATCTGGATTATACGAATATTAGTCCAAACATTAATAAGAATATTTCAGGGCTATCCTTAATAAATCTGGATAAAAGAACATTTGATTTAAATTCTCTGGAAGGTAAAGTTGTGGTAATTAATTGTTTTAACTTTTGGTGTGGGTACTGTGTAAAAGAATTTCCAACACTAAAAAAAATGATTAAGGAATTTCCTGAAGTCGAATTTGTCTTTCTTAACCTTGTAGAAACCGCCCCGGAATTAAGAGACAGGTATTTTAAAATGAATGAATTCAAATTTCTTGCAAAACAAAAAGTATTGTTCAGCACAATACAATTTAACAGAGAAATCTATGGTAATGGTGTTCCTCAAACTTTAGTAATTGATAAGGAAGGAACTGTTCGATACGATTATTATGGATACAGAAAAGAATTAGAATCTGCTTTGCGTGGTAATTTACAAAAACTGATAAAGGAATGAATTGGAATTGTTAAAGCAGTGATGTTTATATTGCACTAAACAATATAAGGTTACAATGAAAACAGTTGGAATAATAGGCGGCATTGCACCGGAATCAACAATAGTTTATTACAAAGAGATTGTAAATGCATTTATTAAACTAACGGATGAAAAGGTTTATCCTAAAATAATTATTAACAGCATCGATATGAAAAAGATGCTGGGACAGCTTAATGAAAATAAACTGGATGAACTTACAGAATATATTCTTGATGAAATTGAAAAGCTTGTAAAAGCCGGTGCAGACTTCGGATTGCTTGCATCCAATACTCCGCATATTGTTTTTGACAGGATAAAAGAAAAATCTTCTCTTCCTTTGATTAGTATAGTTGAATCCGCGTGCAGAAAAGCTAAAAGCCTTGGATTAAAAAAAGTATGCTTGCTTGGCACTAAGTTTACAATGCGGAACAGTTTCTATGAGAATGTTTTCCTGAAAGAAGATATAAAAATAGTAACGCCGGATGATCAATCGCAGGATTATATTCATAAAATCTATTTTGCTGAACTGGTAAGAGGAATTTTCCCAGATGAAACCAAACAAAATCTGTTATGTATAGTTGATAAAATGATTGAAAGTGAAAACATAGAAGGAGTAATTTTAGGCGGAACTGAATTGCCATTAATTTTGAAAGACGGCGACAGAGATATTCCGTTTTTAGATACAACAATGATACATGTTGAGGAAGTTATAAAAGAAATGATGGGATAAAAATTATACTAAAAGCCCTTCCCTTTGGCTTGCCTGATGCAAGCAGGGAAGGATTGTCCAAAGGACTCCTTTGGATGGATGGGCTACTCCTGTAATATCAGCATTGAACCGCCGATGATAATTGCAGCAGCAATTGCTTTCTTTACAAGGTTACCTTCGTTAAATAATTTCCCTCCGATTATAGCAGCAAAGAAAACAGAGGTTCTCTTAACTGCAAGCACGAGTGAAACAGGGGCTAACTTAACTGCATGAATTTGAGTGTACCTGTATCCAACTGTAAGAAGAGCAACTACAATAACAAATAATAAAAGTTTTTTGTCGATTGATTTTATTTCACTGCCATCGCGTTTAACAACAAATAAAAATATTATACTAAAAATAAATGCGAAGAAAAATTGCTGGAATGCCATAAAATCAATTGGAGGAAGTTTGTACTGCTTTAATAAAAGCTTATCCATAATTGATGTGGCGGTAAAAAGCAGGAGCGCTAAAACAATATAACGGTAATCTTTTGATCTTAAGAAAATATGAAACGGCTCAAAAAATGTCTGAACCGGTTTTGTTTCCAGAATATAAGTGCCGACTAAAAGTAATCCCATTCCAATTATTTCCTGAAGGGATAAAGATTCTCCTAAAAGTATAAATGCAAATAAAGCTACAACTCCGGGAGATAATGCAAGCAGTGGAAGTGCACGGCTTATTTCCATATTCTTAAGTGACATCATTACGCTTAGAAATGCCATTGCTCCCAGAATTGATTTGATAAAAAGTATGGCAAGACTAGTGGTGTTTAGGTTTCCGAAATCAATCTGGAAGAAGAATGGGATTGAGAATAAAAATCCAAATATGGAAACAAGGAATGAAAAATCAAGCGCTTTCATTTTAAACAGAGAGCGCTTTTCAAAAAGTGTAGACACAGCCGAAAATACGGCAGACAGTGACGCCAACAGGAACCAGTTCATTTAATTACTTTTTTTTGTTGGGTAAATTACCAATTGATTGACAAACGGGCAAAAATATTTCTTCCCGGTTCAATTGTAACCAATCCTCTGTTTGTTGATAAATGATTTCTGTAAGCTTTATCCGTTAGGTTTTCTATTCCCGCAAATGCCTGGCATTTGATAAATCCAAGCTCAAAAGGAATTGTGCTTAAATAAAAATCAAGTGTAACATATCCCGGTGTAGTTAATTCTCCGGCAGCAACTTTTCTCTGTGCATCAAAAAGGATTGCCGATAAATCAGCTTCAACATAATGAAGAACATTTGTTTTGAATCCGAGTCTTCCATTCATTGGCGGTATTTGTGGAAGATCCGAATTGTTATATTTGTCTTTTCCTCTTACGTATGATCCGCTTGTGTAAATAATATAATTCCGGAGTAAGCTATACTGGGCGCCCAATTCAAATCCAAACAGTTCTGCTTTGCCAATGTTTGTTTTAATAAGCGCACTTCTACCTTCGTAAATGCCGGGCAGTTCAACTATGATATCCCTTAAAGAATTGAAGAATAAATCACCTGTTAAATTTAATTTGTCTTTCCACACACGCATACCAAGATCAAAGAAAAGACCTTTCTCGGGTTTCAGATCGGGGTCGCCAAGTCTTATCA
>CAZIDB010000024.1:0-7135 GCA_964537965.1 uncultured Melioribacter sp.
AAAGTCCGGGCCAGCTTTCATGTATAATCCGGATTACTTCTATAATAAAATTTTCCAATCGTTCCGTCATTTTCTCGTTAGAAAGATAGCTACCTGTTGATGAATATCCTGTTCTGAAAAATGCAGTGCCCGGAGTTTGGGAATGCCAGACTAATGTATGACCACGGAAAGTAAAACCCTGCCTCTTTGCCCAGTTAAGTTGTGCAATGATATTTCCGTTAAATGTAACCTTAGGGTGGACATTAATTGAATCTTTTATTGACTGAGTTGAGGCGGTATTATAAGCTGATGCACTTCCATTAATATCAACAATGTATGCCGGTTTCATCCAGTTGCCCGGGCTCATTGAGTTCATATGAAATTTTATAAGGTTACCACCGTTTGGAGCAGCAATACTGGATTGACCCGCCACATATGGATCTGTTGAAAAGCCAACATGAGCATAAGATAAAAGACAACCAATGTAAAAATCATTTTTAAAAACGTCTTTCAGTGCCGGTACATTTGTCTCAATCGCATCTGACTGTGCTCTTAGCTGGATGCATGATATGAAACCAATAATAATTGAAAAAATAAAAATCTTAATCCTGTTTTCTTTTATTTGAAGCATTGATAAAACCCTTCTTGTTTTGATTAATTTGAAATAAAAGTTGTAATACTTGAAGGCTCCAATTCATACATGAAATTTCCATCGGTTACATTTATGTCGTTTGCCTTTTCACAATTCCTGCTTGCTGATGTTGTATAAGGAGTAACACTGATTAGGCTCCCATTTACAATCTGGAAATTCTGTTCAACAGAAACAGTTCCCATATTAACGGCAACAACAACCAGCTTACCATCATCGCTTTTATAACTTGTAACATAAACATTTCTTTGTGGTGCTGAACTGCATTTTATTTTGTGGTATTCAGGACGAATAAACCTTGAATACTGAGACATCACATAACCGCGTTTTGTAATAGCTCCACTTTCATGAATAGATCCATAGAATCTTATGATGTACCACCAAACGTAAGCATTCATTCCAGCATTCATACAATCGTTCATTTCTTTTGCAGTATTCATTGCTCCTGCCCAGGTATTATCAAGGTCAAGATGTTCAGTCATCCATAACTCTTTATTTTTTTCTGCTGCAAGAGGATAGCTTGTTAATCCTCCGCCATAGATATGTCCGCCAATAATAGCAACATTCTTTTCAGCATCAGGATCATTTAGAACAACATCAGAAATCATATGATTGAAATTAAATGATTCAGGCAAAATTATTCTTGTACCAATTGAAGCGCCATTCTCCTTTACAAATTTCACCATCTCAGATGGTTGCCAATCGCAGGATTCATATGTAACTGTTACATCCGGTTCATTCTGAATTGAGATAGCATACAAAGGAACATTGTTCCTTGCCATATAATCAACAAAAGATTTTAAATGCGCAGCATATCGTGAATAAGAACTTTCTTTTAGGTAGCCACCAACAATATTATTATTACTCTTCATATATGCCGGCGGAGTCCACGGAGAAGCAAAAATTATTGCTCCGTATGAAGCTGCAAGTTTTGCAGTTGCTACATTGTAACCAAACTCCGTTTCGGAAGCATTGTATGGTACACGTAAGCGTAGAATAGAAAAGCCTAATTTGCCATCACCTGTACCGAATGCTTTGTCTACCTGATCAGTTGTCATATCGGGTCGCCAGCGTAATATATTAGCCGCGCCAAATCCTCTTATTACCTGCTGTAAACTATCAGCATAAATATTTGCAGTATATGCTGAGGCTTGTGAGTTTACAACTATATTGATTGAGGTGTCATTGCTTACTTTAACATATTCGATTTGCTTTGAGATTATTTGAGGTAAAGTATTAGCCGTGTTCTTTATTCTAATAATGAAATATTTTATCTCACTGGTCTCATCTATGTTATTTCCGGTTTTATAAATGAACGCCGGTTTATTCTGGTGCGAAAGATGTGAACTTGCAATTGCACCGGAATTAAATACCATCTTCTTCACCTGCATTTCGTTGCCGGCTTTCAAACAATAAAAATAAATTCCGGTTGATACTTTACTGCCTAAATCATTTCTTCCATCCCATTGAATTGAATTTATACCAGCGGGTTTTGATCCGACATTGTATTTTTTTACTTGTCTTCCAAGTACATCAAAAACTGTTATTTCCACTTCCGATGGAACCATCACTTCATAAGGAATAACCGTGGACGCTGAAAAAGGATTAGGATAATTTTGCGCAAGAGCGAACTTAGCAGGAATATTATCTTTGGGGTTAATTGATGTTACTCCATCAACAACTACTTTATAGAAACCGGTTGAATCTGTTATAGTATTATAAATTTTTCCATCGCCGCCCATATCTTCAAAAGAAACTGCTGCGTTTTGAACCGGAGTAGACGATGTACTTATTATTCCGGAGATAGTAAACGTCTGGGAAAAATATTTACCGGAAAAAAGAATGAGATTAATGATCAACATCAAAAATAAAATTTTACAAAGATTACTCTTATTCGATTTGATATTTGATTTATTCATCCGGTATCTCATTCTTCATCCGATATTTCAATTAATCATTTCAAAAAAATAATTTTCTTTGTGCTGAAGTAATCATCTGTTTTTAAATTGCAGAAGTATAAACCACCCGGCAGATTTGAACCATCAAACTGGATCGTGTATCTGCCCGGATTTAATCTTTTATCAACAAGCGTTTCAATTTCTCTTCCAAGTATATCGTAAATATTTAAAGTTACATGGCTGTTATTTTCCACCTGATAATTAATATTAGTAACCGGGTTAAAAGGATTTGGAAAATTCTGGAATAATTCAGACTTCAGATTCTGAGGCGATACTTCGTAATTCAATCCTGTTGAACTGCTTTTTGAAATTGTTATCTCTCCCTCATCAGGTATAACATCAAAGGATATATATTTTACAGAACTGACTTCCACTATTTCCGATTCAATAATTTTTCCGTTCATTGTTACTTCCGAAGAAATCCAGCCTGAGGGAAGAATTCTTCTTACTGAGAGCGGGCAATTAAAAATCCCATTGTCAAGAGTATCAGTAACTGATAGAACAATTTTGTCTTCAGCTTTTGATAGCTCATTAATTGAAATACAATTTCGCTCATAAATATATTTTGCAACGTTCCCGAATGAGGTTACCCAGAATTTTGTTTTATTAGTATCAAGGTAAGTAAGTGCACCTCTTAATATATCGCCGGTAACAGGTGAATAGCCGCCATCATCATCAACACCATGCAGAAGGAATACAACCCAGCCTTTTGAATTAACTGCCGAATTTGCTTTCGAATTAAAATCCTGAATTGTCTTAACACTTCCCTGTGTTCCGCAAATAACAGAGCTTATGTTAAACATATCAGTAGGAGTTTTTCTTTCAATTGAACCGGAACAAATTCTTCCTGCTATATAATATTTTTTAGTTATAGATAAATCACCTGTCTCACAATACGGATAAGCAATAGTTAAACATTTTTGCCCGCTGATTTTTGCGTCTATCTGATCTTGTGAATTTTTTATTTCTGATGTCTGTTGGTCATTTGTTAAAGCACCAAGGTGAGGATGGCTTAAAGTGTGGCTTGCAACTTCATGACCATCATTAGCAGCAGATTTAAGTAATGTCCAGTTAGCAGATGACCAGTTTGTAACGGTAAAAAGAGTAAGCTGAAAATTAAACTCATTGAACATAGGAACAGCAACAGAGAATTGCTTTGGTGTTCCGTCATCAAATGTAAAACTGACAGCAGCGCTTTTAAATCCCTGCCAGGTACCTACCTGGTACTCTGCATCGATTGTTTGCGCCAAATACCTGTCGGTAATTAGAGTTATACCGAGCAGCAAAAAAACATTTATTCTAAAAATCATTTTGAAATAATTCAGTTTAGTTTCTTTTGATTATTTGTATTTATATAGCTTCACTTTTTGCATACTGAAAATATTGCCCGGCAGATTAAGATGTCTTCCCTGGTGGCTCTGGTCGCCGTTCATTCGTAAGCCGGCTATCCATTTCCCATTTTCGTAATATCCTTCATCAATACTTGCAATGCCTGCGATGTAATCTGAATTAGTCTGAAATGTTACTATCAATCCGCGCCCTGCGATAAGAAATTCATCCGGGGCAAGCATAATAATCATTCCTCCGAATCTCGGATTGTCACCTTCTGTTCTGGCAGCATATTTCCAACTATAGGCATGAGAAAAATTAAAAATGTAATCTCCTAACTTTATCTGTTTCTTCTCATCGGCACTATCTAAAAGAACTCCCCTCATATTTCCTTTACCCTGGTTTTCAATTATCAATGGTGTTAATTGTTCTAAAACTTTATACCCATTTGCAACCTGGCTATTCTCAGGATTCTCAAGTGATTCAATTGAGAATGGACTATAGCCTATAATATTATGCTCTGCGAATGCATAAAAAGCATTAGCCAGACTCTGGTCATTCCCAACTTCCGGAATGAACATTGGATTGCCCTGCCTGTTAAATTTTGTAGTCCACTCAACAAAACTTTTGAAATAAATATCAGGTGAAAGAAAATCAATTTGTGGCGCAGCAGCTTTCCAGATATCAAAAAGATGAGGCAATGGACCTGCGCTTGGATACTGACCAGGCTTATATCCGGGTCGTATCAGCGCTGCGTTAACATACATAGGCAAAGGATATTCTTGCTTACCTACTTGGGTTACATAGTTCACATATTTTCCAAAGTACCATGCTGTGAATATTTCATCAGTATGCAACCCTTTACCAAATATTTCTTCCCAAGTTCCTTTAGTTTTAAATCCATTCTTTTCCCAAACAGCCATGAATTCAGGGACAAGTTTATCTTTATTACTTACCAGATAAGTAATCAATTCTGCGGGAACATCTTTATTAAATAATTTATTGGATTCATCACAATAATCACGAGCATCCGGCAGCATACCAATTTCATTTTCTACTTGCATCATCAGAACAGTACTTTCTTTTTCATCGATTGATTTAATATGTTTCATCAGCGCCGCAAATGTTTTAGCGTCCGCCTTCATACATTCATCACTAAAAGGAGTTACTATTTCCTGGGCTATTCCTTCTTTACTTCGCGAACGCGGAAATCTTTTCTGGTCTGTCTTTACCCAGTAAGGCACATAGCAGGACATACTGTTTTTCCATGTTCCAAACCAAAGAAAAACAAGTTTGATGTTATTTTTTCTTGCAGTAAAAATTATGCTGTTAACCAAAGTGAAATCGTATTTGCCTTCAACGGGTTCAACTAATTCCCAGTAAACAGGTACAAGCAGAGAGTTCAGGTGCATCTTTTTAATTGATGGCCAGATTATGTTCATATAATTTAGATCAGATGCGCTTGAATTCCCTGTTTCACCTGCGAGCATTAAGAATGGCTTTTCATTTACAATTAATTGTACTGCCGCTTCATGCTTTTCAAGATGAGGATTTTTTTTATCAAAGTTACTTTTGCCTTGTTGTGCAATTAAGCTGATGTTAAAAAGTCCAAGCAAAGCAAGAACAGTTGATAACCTAAATATTCTTCCGGTTATGTATTTCATTTTATAATAGTTTTAATTAAAAATCCGATACCGAATATTAACAAAACAGCCAGTCCATTTTCAACGGACAGGCTGTTATAATGGATTGAACATAGAGCCCGCACATTTTAATGTACAGGCAGAATTCTCAATTTATTATTTATGCAAGTAAAACAGGATTACCTATAAACCTTGTAATCCTGTTTTATGCATAAGAGAAAATTACTTTAAGAGAACAAGTTTTTTAACGCTTGTAAAATCTCCGGTCTTAATTGAATAGAAATATATTCCGGTAGAGAGATTTGAAGCGTCAAAGTTTACTTTATGATATCCGGCATCAAGAACGCCACTATATAATGTAGCTACTACTTTACCTACAACATCATAAACCACAAGTTTAACATCACCATTCTTTGGCAAAGCAAATTCAATAGTCGTTGATGGATTGAATGGGTTAGGATAATTCTGACTCAATTCATAAACAGTCGGAATTCCTTTATCCATCTTTTCTACAGAAACTGCTAATGCAGAATCAACAGGATCACCCATAGATACATAAAGATCTTCTATTGATAATTTTGTAGTTGTTGAATTACTTAAACCAATATTAAAGCTGTTAAATTTGCTTGTAGTCACCGGATTTTGATTATCAAGCATGATACTGCCAAAATGATAACCATCTTTATCAATGGTATATCTTATTTCATTCCCGGCTGCTTTTTTCATAATAGAAATTGCAAAACTATAAGTACCTGCACCTGCTGCAACTCCCGATGGTTGTTGCAAAAGTGTGCTCATACCATAACTTCCGGCATCATTAGTACTGAACCACTCGCCGTTAACTACAGCTCCGGCACTTGCGCCAGTTCCATTCCAGGTGGTAAGTGCATTTGAACCGCTATGTGGCAGTATTAAGTAGCCATAGTTATTTGTAGCAGCACCAGACCAACGTGTTGAGTCACCATTTTCAGGAGTAGTATCTTTGGTCAGATTTCCGGCATTAGTACTATAAAATAAACCAAGACGTAATGAACCTGGATCTTCAAATCCACCACCTTCAAGTTTCAATGTACCGGTTATTTTTAATGCTTTTTCAGTTGTTGGAGTAACATCAAGATCCATACTACCGCGCAATGCCGGTAATACACCTGATGCAGCAGTACCGGACATTCCGGCATTACCAATTAAATCAGAAGCTTCAAATGACCAGTTACCATAATTATTTCCAATAAAGCCAAATCTATCAACATAGAAATCTTCCCATGGTGCATCAATCATTGTAATTTCACTGTAATCTACCATCGCTGCTATTACGTTTACCTGTGTCCAACCGCCTGTATTTACTCCGAAACATATTCCATTGAACTTTTGGGTTGTTGCCGTATCGATAACAGTACCGCCATACCAGTACTTCTTATCCTTCTCAACCAAATACCATTTTATTTCGTTTTTGAAATCATCTACTTTACGAACTGATAATGCAAAATCATATGTCCCTGCTATTAGTTCTGCATTTCGTGGTGCCTGATTTATGGCTGCTATCGGTTTACCATTATTACTCCAGGTACTTGCCCAGC